>NZ_AZAX01000006.1:0-38664 GCF_001021175.1 Marinitoga sp. 1155
TTATTGGACTTACTCCTGTCATGAATAATCTTTCTATTATTGTTTCTGTTCCTTTTTTTATTTCTTCATAGAATTTTCTTACAAATCCATGTTTTGTTACACTATCTTTGAATAAATCAAGATTAAAACTCAATAGTTCATTTGCAAAGTGATCGTATTCGTCTATTAGTAAATATATTGGGTTGTTTATTTCATTCTTTATTCCGTCAAGAAATGAACCAAGAATATCTGCTGGTTCTGTTAGTTCTTTTTCTATTTTTATTTTTAATTTATAATCATTTTTAAAATTATCAAGAGAACGTATAACTTTATTTTTAAAACTCTTTATTAATTTTTCTTTATTTTCTGTTTGTATTCCAGAAAAATTCATTTTTAAAATATAATAACTGTTTTTTAACGATGTTGGATTTTTTCCTATGTATAAGTCTTTAAATAATTTTTCAAATTTCTCTGCATAATTGACATCATAATACTTTGCAAGTGTATCTAAAAACAATGTTTTTCCAAATTTCCTTGGCCTTAAAAACACTATATTTTTTTCATTTAATGATTCTAATTTTTCTATATATTCTGTTCTATCTATGTAATAGTAGTTTTGCATTATTACTCTTTCAAAATTTTGTTCTCCGTATGGTATTTTTTTTCTCATGGGTCACCTCCGGTGTTACACGCTTACAGCTATATACACGCTGCCGCGGGCATAGGTTTAATTTTTTTTGATTTTTAAAAAATTAAAAAACGCTTAAATAATTACGGTGTAATTATTTAACCTACGGCGGGTTATAGGATTAAAAACTTTTGATTTTAATTAAAATTTTGAGCTGTCGCTCTTCTCCGGTGTTACACGCTTACAGCGGGTTATAGGATTAAAATAGATATTAATAAAAAACCTCTGAATAATTGCAAAGCAATTATTCACGCTACGGCGGGTAATAAGATTAAAAATTGGATTTTAATTAAAAAAACTTTTGAGCTGTCGCTCATCTCCACACTTTTATTATATCACAATAATAAAAGGTAGTTTTTTCATGAAAACAGTGGTATTTAAGAATAATTATTAAAAAATAAGAATATATAATAAATGGGTTATGAATCCTGCAATGATACCAGCAATTGTATGTGAAAGGATTGCTTTACTTGCAAGTTTTCTCGCTTTTAAAGAATCCATCATTGCTATATGCGTGGAAAGATACCCGCTCCAGGTCATTCCAATAGCGGTTAAAACAGCTATATCATTTGGATGTATGGAATTTGTTTCTATAAATTTTGGAATTAAAGCTAATGCTGCTCCAGTTGAGCCTAAAGAGGTTAATGGAAAAGCTATTAATTTAGGCGATTTGAATCCAAATAAAAAATTTAAAATAAAATCCAATTTTGATCCTATCCATTGCAAAATTGGGACACCTTCATATGGTAATCCCTGATATCCAATTAAAGGATCTTTAGGTCCATTGGTAAACATCATTACAATAGTACTTATTATCAATACTCCAGGTATTATTGATAATCCTAAATCTACACCTGTTTTACCACCTTCAAGTAAAGCATCTATTAGCCTTGATATTACACTTCCTTTTGTTGCATTCCAATATTCAACATCCTCTAAATGCTGAACATGTTTAAAATCTTTATAATATTTTTTTGTATAAATAGAAAAAATCCTTACACTAATAACACTACCAATTACAGCACCAAAATTACCTAATAATACAGGTAGAAAAAGATTTTCTCCCATATTAGATGATTGTGCAATCATAAATGTTGTTACAATTAAGCCCATACCAAAAGATGTCCCTAAATTACATAATAAAGGAATTTGCCACTTTTCAAAATATTTTGTAAATTGTTTATCCTGAGCTAGAGATAATATTGCAGGATTATCAGATAAATATGTGGTCAAAATTCCAAGTGCAGAAGCTCCCGGGAGATTATATAATGGTTTCATTAATTTGGAGAGTAATTTATTTAAAAGGAATACAACACCAAATTCTGATAACACATTACCAAATGCGCTCGTCAAAACTGCAACAGCCATTATAAAAAATACAGTATTTAACAATAAATCATGCGCTGTAGACATCAATGTTTTAAAAAAATTGCTTAATCCCATATAATTCATTACAGGAAAAAAGATCAGAGAAGATATAATTAAAAACAAAAATGGTTCTCTGAGTTTGTTTTTTAACACAATTTCTTTTTCTTCCATAATAAACCTCCCGGCATATTGAATTTTTAAAGTTGAATTTTCAAACAAAATATATTATAATAGATATGAAAAATTTTTCAAAGTTTAAATTTGACGATTTATGGTTTTTGAGCACAAATAATACTATTTTTTCATTGATAGAACAATAAATTTAATTAAAGCTTCAAATTTAAATAACTTATTTCTGTTAAAATATAATTACAATGAACGGAGGCGTGTTCCGAATTGGCTAAGGAGCCGGTCTCGAAAACCGGTGAGGGTTATACCCTCGTGTGGGTTCGAGTCCCACCGCCTCCGCCATTTTTTTATACATTATGGTTATATATTATGGCGGGAGGGTTTAGCAATGAAAAAATTAAAGGAATTATATGAATTTCTCATCGCAAAAGTCGAAAAGGGGAAAATAAACTATGCTATTCCGAAAAGATGGATGCCAGATGATTATGAAGGAAATATAAGATTGAAAGGAAGAACATTTGTTGTAAATCCATATGAATATTTTTCAAAAATAATAGAAAAAATACTAAACAACGCAGACGAAAATAATGATTATTCCAAACCTTTATCTTTTATAACAAAGGAAAAAACAACACAGTGGTTAAAAAAATCAATTATATATAGTGCTCATGTTAGAATGACCTCTGCTTACCAGCACGATATTAATTCTGCTTATTTTAAACCCGATGATGATCTTGGATATAGAGAAAGTGGCACCTTTCTAAAAATGATAGCTTTACTACCATATTTAAAACAATACAATGTTGATACAATTTATTTATTACCAATAACACAGTCCAGCAACAAATTTAAAAAAGGTGAAGTTGGTTCTCCTTATGCAGTAAAAAGTTTTCATCATGTTGAAAATGATTATCATGACCCATTGTTGACACGTTTTACTCCAGATGAAGAATTTTCTGCTTTCGTTGAAGCAGCACATATGTTGGGGATGAGAATAATATTAGATTTTATTCCGAGGACAGCCTCAAGAGACAATAATCTAATTTTGGAACATCCAGATTGGTTTTATTGGATTGATATAAAAGAATTATCTTCATACAAACCCCCGAAAATTGAGAATCTTGATTTTGAACAACCATCTGTAGAAAATCTTCCCATTTTATACTCTAATGCTGAGGTGAAAAAGCATTTGAAAAAGTTCAGATGGGCGCCTAACATCACAAACCCCGAAAAATGGGAAAATTTTGTAAAAGCTAATAAAAATAACCCTGATTTTCTGGAAGAAATTGTCAAAGAATTTAAAATTATTACTGTTCCTGGTTTTTCTGATTGGATAAATGATCCACAACCAACATGGGATGATGTAACTTTTTTGAGATTATATCTAAGCCATCCAAAAGAAGCTGAAAAATATCTGGAAAATCCTGAAAAACAACCACCATATATTTTATATGACGTTGTAAAATCAAGTAAATTCCCCGGAACACAAAAAAACGAGAAATTATGGGATATGATTTCCAATATTATGCCATATTTTCAGAAAAATTTCGGCATAGATGGCGCAAGACTCGACATGGGGCATGCATTACCTAAAGAATTAGAACATAGAATCATTTCAAATGCAAAAAATTATGACCCATCATTTGCAATTATCGCTGAAGAATTAGCTATGGACAATCATAAGAAAGCTAAACTAAGCGGCTATGATGCTATTTTAGGAAATACATGGTGGGCAGAACCTAGACATAAAGAAAGCTGGTTTATAAAAACTGTTAGAGATATTATGCCAAATTTAGAACTCCCATCATTTGCGACATCAGAAACTCCAGATTCTCCAAGAGCTGTAACAAGAGACGGTAAAGAATTATTTTCAAAATTATCAGCTGTTGTAAATACGTTTATGCCAAATGGAATTACCGTTATAAATTCAGGAAGTGAAATTTTTGAAAAACAACCTATGAATTTAGGGCTCGATTTTGAAAAACCAGAAGAGGAGAGATATAAGTATTTAAAACCTACAGATCCGTTTTATGGAAAATTAGCATTTTTTGATTATTATGCCCTTCATTGGGATGTGGACAAACATATGGTTAGATTATTAACCGCTCTTGGAAAGATAAAGAAAGAATATATTGATTTAATATCAAATATAAGCAATTATAGATATATTGAGCATATGGATAAAGTATTTTCAATTTTTTACTGGAATGGAAATAATGGCTTATTAATACCTGTTAATCTGAATTTTGATAAAGCAATATCTTTTGGTGTGGATTTAGGTTATCATACATGGCGAGGAAATCATAGAATTAGTTTATTACTGGAAAATTATAGAAAATGTGATTTTAAATGGGATGAAGGCGCATGGCTTAATGTGAATTTGAATCCTGGAGAAGCTAAGATATATCTTGTAGAATAAAACAAATGCCCTTATATAAGGGCATTTGTTTTATTAAATTATAAATTTAGCAATTTAGACATTAAACCATTATTTATTAAAATAATATTATTTTCATCAATAATGACAAAATTAAAATAACTATCACCAAACTCTTTTCTTTTAATAGTTTTATCTTTTGTGTCAAAGATAATAAAATTATTTCCAGATAAAATATATAATTTGTTTCCATATTTTTTTATTAAACTGCTATCACCATAAGCTTTTATTTTGTATCTTTTAACGTTCCCACTATTAATTGAAACTTCAAATAAATCGCCAAAATTTGTAGTAAAATATGAATTGTTAATATAATAAATAATATTCGAATTAATTTTCGGCTTATAATCTTTAAATTTATAATAATTTTCTAAATTTATAAATATTTCTGATTTATCTTTGGTATTTTGAATATAAAAAAAATTGTTTATGCTAAAAATAATTTTTTCGTTGTAATAAATAGGAAACCCATATTTTATGTATTTCGGATCTTTTATAATAAAAGCGGTTTTTATAGGAATTACCTTTTTCACATAAGGTAATTTTTCTTCATCATGAGATATGATAACTTTGATAATAGTATCTTTTGTTTTCTTGAAATAAAAATAATCGTTATTATTTAAAGGATATATTTTTAAGTATTCATAAGCTGATATATAAGTATCTAAATATAAAGAAAACTCATTTATTTGAATATATCCAGAATTTTCAATAATCATTTCACCTAATGATGGTAAATAATTTTTATCTTGATATAAAACTATAAATTTATTATCAGTTATTTTCCCTTTTAAAATTATAAACTTATAATCAAAACTTATTTTTTTTAGAACTTTACCTTTTAAATTTAACATATATAAATTAGAATTATTGGTTGTTAATATTAGTTTATCTTCTAAAGGTATAAAACTTAAAACGTTTGAATCAAAAATTTTTTCCCAATTTTTTTTAAAATTTTTTGAAAATGAATATAATTTATTATTTCTAAATCCTACATATATATTCCCTTTATTATCCTTAAACATATAAGATGAATTAATAAGATTTTTAAAAGAATACATTTTTTTTACAGATGTATTTTTTATTATATATATTGAGGGTATAAGTAAAATAAATATAAAAATAATTAAAAAAAGATTTTTCCTCATTGAAAATAGCCTCCTTCATTTTAACGAAAAAAGATTTACTATTATATGAATTCCTGATAATATATATATATCTTTTATATAAGTATAGAAAATCAATGTGAAAAATTGATATAAAAATGTAAATTCAAAAAGTTTAAAATTATATGGTATTTTAAAAGTTTGTATTGAATAGTGAGACAATGTAAAGGCTAATGATAAAGCTATATAAATTAATAAAATATTGTATTTTTTTTCTTTAAACGAATTAAAAAGATACGCTTTAAAAAAGTATTCTTCACTAACGCCACCAATAATCAAAGTAAAAAAAAGAGCTTTTCTAATGAAAAAATACTTTAAATAAAAATAAACTATAATTATTAAAAGAATAATATAAAATGGAATATAAAACTTTTTAAGTTTAAAAGTTTTTTTTATTTCATTTTTTATGGATGGTTTCTTTAAAAATGAAATTATTAATAACGATTCGATAACAAATATTATATAAAAACCGTTGCTAAAAAAGTTATAATAGGTATTTAGATCATATATTTTAGATAAATTTTTTATAAATATAGAACCTAAAATATATATAGTCATATTAATATAGTCAATAATATCTTTCATATTATCACCTTAAAAATAAAAATTTGCAATAAAATGCGTAGGGGAAAAAACTTTTTTATTTTTATTATAAAATAGTGGTAATAATAAAAATTCCTTATTATAAGATTCAAAGCTATTTAAAAATATGCTTCATCTATGTGTTAGTTTTAAAATATCAGCTGTTCCGCCGCCGCCCGTTCCTTGAATACCTTGTACAGTGCCCTGAATAGTTATAGTATTATTATAACGCTCCGAATAACTACCAGCATCAACTGTAGTAGATGTATTTCCATTCCCCAGAATTTTGTTATTATTTGCCGCATAATACGAACCATTTGCAGTGCCTGTAGATAAATATACAGCATTCATAAAATCCCCTCCTTGGATAAATTTGCATCATCCGGATGAATACATTATTATTATATACTTAAAAAGTAAAAAAAAAAAGTTATAGTTAATAATTAGTAAATTTTATAACATATTAATATTTTATTATATTTTAATTACTAAATGTTATAAAAAAATATCAATATATTATCTTTATATTAGAATTATTAAATTTATATTATAAATGTTTTATAAATAATTGGCAAAAAAACTTTGAGATGACTTGATTCATCAAACAACTACAAAAAAATAATTGTTTACCTGACAACAATAAAAGTAGCAAAAATATTAAAAAGAACAAAAAGCAGGAATATATATTGTATAAAGAAAGAATAAAAAAAGATGAAAAAATGGATAAAAAATAATTTAGTATAAAAAAACAAAAAAATCCCCGAAAAATCGGGGATTTTCGTGGTGGCCAGGGACAGAATCGAACTGTCGACACCTGGATTTTCAGTCCAGTGCTCTACCAACTGAGCTACCTGGCCGCTAATAAAATGGTGGGTGCTGCAGGGATCGAACCTACGACCTTCTGCTTGTAAGGCAGACGCTCTCCCAGCTGAGCTAAGCACCCACTCGTTTTTTCTGGCGCCCCCAACGGGATTTGAACCCGTGCCTTTGGCGTGAAAGGCCAATGTCCTAGGCCGCTAGACGATGGGGGCAATTCGGTTGAAATCTTTTTCATAACCGAAATATATAATATCAAAAAATTTTTAAAAAGTCAAGAAAACAAAAGGTTAAGTTCTTTAAGAAATGATTTCTAATTTTGGAATATTAAGCAATATAGAAAAAAGTTTTTGAAAGGCTCGCTTTCTATGACTGATTTTATTTTTTACTTCTTCACCTAATTGTCCAAAAGTTAAGGTTTCTCCTTCAGGAATGAAAATTGGATCATATCCAAAACCTTTTTTTCCCAGAATTGAATAAGCTATTTTACCTCTTACTTCACCTTCAACTGAGAACAAAATATTATTTTTAGGATCAAAATATGTTGCTACACAAACAAAACGCGCATTTCTTTTTTCAAAAGGTACATTTTCTAATTTCTTTAAAATATGTTTCATCTTTTCTTTATATGATTTGTTTTCCATAAATCTTGCAGAATATATTCCTGGAAAACCGTTTAATATTTCTATTTCCAATCCTGAATCATCCGATATAACCGGCGTTCTTAAAACATGAGCTGTTTCTATCGCTTTTTTTATAGAATTTTCAAGGAATGTTTTGCCATCTTCATTCACTTCAAAATTCTTCAGAATTTCAAACATTCCTTTAATTTCAAAATTTTTAGGTTTTATTTCATTAACTTCTTTTAATTTATGTTTATTATTAGTCGCAAGATAAATTATCATATTCCCATACCAACCTCTTTCAATCTTTTAGCTGCGTCTGATGGATTCACCTGATGAAATACACCAGCACCAACTACAAATTCTCTAACTCCTGAATTATAAAGCGCTCTAATATTTTTCAATCCAACGCCTCCATCTACTTCAATTACTGTATTCAACCCTTTTTCATCTATTAGCTTTTTTAATTTTTTTATTTTCATAAAGATTTCTGGTATAAACTTTTGCCCTGTGAATCCAGGATTTACACTCATAATTAATACTCTATCAACAAATGGGAGTATTTCTTCCAGGAGCAATACAGGGGTATGCGGATTTAATGATACTCCTGCATCGCACCCTAATTCTTTAATTTTTGTAATTGTTCTATGAAGGTGTGTAACTGCCTCATAATGAACTGTTATTCCATTTACTCCCATCTTAGCATAATCTTCTATATACCTATCTGGCTCTATAATCATCAAATGTGTATCAAGATATTTATCTGTAATTTTTCTCACATATTTTACTATTGGACTACCAAAAGAAATATTCGGTACAAATACTCCATCCATTATGTCTAAATGAATCCCATCAATATTATTTTCTACACTTTTTATATGTTCTCCTAATTTTGAAAAATCTGCGGCTAAAATTGAAGGATATATTTTCATTTCCATCTTTTCCTCCTTATTTTTTTATTATATTCTTCCACTTCATTATATATTTTTAAATAATTTTTATACCTCACTTCGGATATTTGGTTATTTTCCACAGCTTCTTTCACACCACAATGCGGCTCATTTATATGAACACAATCACTAAAACCACAATACATAGAATGTTCATGAAATTCTACAAAATATTCCTGTAATTTTTCAGGTTTAAAATCATATATTTCAAAAGCTGCGAACCCCGGAGTATCTGCAACAAATCCACCAAAATCAAATTTTAATAATTCTGTGTATGTAGTTGTATGCTTTCCACGCTGTAGTTTATCGGATATTCTACCCACTCGAAGTTTAAGACCGGGATTAATTGCATTTAATAAAGAAGATTTCCCTACTCCTGACATTCCAGCAAATGTTGATATTTTATTTTTTAAGTGTAATTTTATCTCTTCAATACCTATTTCTTTTTTTGCGCTTGCCAGTATTACAGGATATAACGGTGAATATATTTCTAAAAATTTATCAATTTCATCTTTAGTTAATAGATCTACTTTATTTAACACTATTATACAATTCAAATTATTTTTTTCTACCTGAATAAGAAATTTATCTATTATTAAATAATCTACTTTTGGGCTCTTTAAACAGGTTACTAAAACTGTTTGATCAACATTCGCAATTTTTGGTCTGTAAAGCATATTGCGTTTAGGAAGAATATTTTCTATTTTAGCTACACCATTTTCAAATGAATAATCCACATAATCACCAACTATTGGTGTAATCTTTTGTAATTTGAATTTTCCCCTTAGAAATGCTGTTATCTTTTCCCTTGTTTCTAAATCAAATAATTCCAACGTATTTGAATGAAAACGAGTCACTATGCCTCTGCGTATATTCACCTATTCACCTCCGAGGAAGATATTTTTAATAATATAGTATCGCCTTTATTTACATTCGTTCCCGGCTTTGGTTCAATATCTATAACTGTTTCTATTTTAGTATCAGAATTATATATTTTTATTATTTTATAATTTAATTTGTATGCTGTTAAAAACTGTTCTGCTACTTCCAGAGGAACACCTATCAGGTCTGGTACTTTAAGCGTTTCTATTTTTCCTAATTGTATAAACACGTGCCTTCCTTTTTTTACTCTGGATCCTGCTGATGGTTCAGTATATAATACTGTATCACCAATTCCCTGAATTATTGGAATTAATCCTGTTTCTTTTAGTGCCTTCATTGCCGTGTCTTTTTCTTCTCCTTTTACATCAGGGATGACAACATATGTATAATTATTGACAAAGATAAATATAATCAGGAGTAAAATTAAACCTCCTGTAATTGCCCCTAATATATACATAAAAAAATTGTATAAAAATTTTTTTATACGTTCTCTAATATACAAAAATTTCATTTCAAATTTATTCCTCTTTTTCTTAGTTTTAACTGCCCACATGCAGCATCAATATCTGTGCCCTTTTCAACCCTCAATGTGGCTTCTATGTTATATTCCTTCAATTTGCTTATAAAATTATTCAAAAATTTCTTTGAAGGTCTTTCAAATCCTGCTGGATTTGGGTTTATCGGTATTATATTAACCATTACTTTTAATCCTTTTAACAATTCTGCCAATTCTTCTGCATACTTTTCCTCATCATTTAATCCTTTTATTGCTATATATTCAATAGTCACTCTATTTTTTGTCTTTTCCTGATAAATTTTACAGGATTGTATTACTTCTTCTATTGGATATTTAGCATTAATTGGCATTATTTTATCTCTTATATAATTGTTTGGCGCATGTAACGATACAGAAAGCCTGGTATCTAATTCAAAATCTGCTAATTCTTCTATTTTATCAGCTATTCCAGCTGTTGAAATAGTTATTCTTCTTGCACCAAGATTTTTCATTTTTTTATTATTCCAGTTTCTAATGGCCTTTAATACATTATCATAATTTAATAACGGCTCTCCCATTCCCATTAGTACTATGTTATTAATATTTACGTTTTTTAATTTTTCTATAGCCAGAACTTGTGATACTATTTCTCCAGAACTTAAATTCCTTTCAAAGCCACTTGCTCCAGTTGAGCAAAATTTACATTTCAAAGCACAACCAACCTGTGTTGAAATACATGCGGAAGTTCTATTTGGATAGAATAATAAAACCGATTCTATTGTCTTTCCATCTTCTAATTTCCAGAGAAATTTTGTAGTTTTATCTTTTTTTGATTCCTGAATTTCAATTGGTTCAGGAATATATATGTAAAAATGTTTATCCAGAAGTTCTCTGTGAGATTTGGATAAATTTGTCATTTCAAAAAAATCAAAAATGTTTTTTTTGAATATCCAATCTAAAACCTGATCAACTCTAAATTTTTGTAAACCTATTTTTTTAAATTCTTCAATTAACTCGTCATAAGAAAAATCTAATATATTTTTTTTAACCATTTCAAAGCCCTCCTGATTTAAAACTCTCCTAATTTTACCTTCCTTAAAATACGCAACACTCATAACTCCAAGTTATTTCAAATTCTAATTTTTCTGCTAATTCTACAGTATGTTTTACAGGTTGAACAATTTTATCTGCAATAAAAAGTAATTTTTCCTGTAATTTTTTCCTATACATTCCTTTTGGATGCATACATCCAAGGGTCAATTTTACATTTTTCATAATACTTTTGGTTTCATAAAATACTTCAAATACTTCTTCTATTTGTGGGGGATTATTTTTTTCAAAATACGATCCTTTAGTAGGGATAAAAACTAGAAATATTATTTCATCTATTTTATAATTTTTTAGTCTTTTTAACACATCAATTTCATGTGTTAATTTTCCACCATTCAATCCTATAGTTATGTGCGGTTTTACATTGAATCCTAAATTTATTAAATCATCAAAAGTTCTCCACATTTCTTCAAACTTATCTATTCCATAAACATTTAACATTGTTTCTTTATTTCCAACTAAATCAAAAGATATTGCATCACTAATATCCTTAATCTGATTTAATTCATTATAATTCATAAAACCTGTATGTAAGTTATATTTGAATTTATATTTATCTTTATACTGTTTTAATTTTTCAACAAAATTATATACAGGAACCTTTATTTCTTCATTCATTCCTCCACTTAATAATAATGAACTCATATCAGATAATTTCTCAATATCATTTATTGTTGCCATGTTTTTTAGATAGTGCTTGTTACAGTGTTTACAATTAAGATAACAAAAACTTCTAGTTAACGATATAGATTTTGTATTTTGCATTTTAACAAAATGTATTTTATTTTCCATCCATATCACCACTAAAATTTTCACAGGCCTCTTTTGCTGCCAGCTGTTCTGCTATTTTTTTAGATTTTCCTATTCCTCGTCCATATCTTTTTCCATTTATTATAGCATCAATTATAAACGTTCTATTATGTGGAGGTCCTTCCTGCCTTACAAGTTTATATTCCGGTCTTATTTTTAAATCTTTTTGGGTTAACTCTTGAAGCCGCGTTTTATAATCTAAAAATAATTTCCCTTCTATTGATTGTTTAATAAAGTTTTTTAAATTTTTTATAGCAAATTCTCTGGCTGTTTCAAACCCTAAGGATAAATAAATGGCTCCTAATATAGCTTCAAATAGATCTGAAATTATTGAATGCTTTTCTCTTCCACCAAATTTTTCTTCATTTTTACTAAGTAAAATATACTCTCCTAATTTTAATCTCTTAGCAGTCTCAAATAATATTAATTCACTTCCAACAGTTGCACGGATTCTTGCCATATCTCCTTCATTTAGATTATAATTCTTAAACAAATGTTCAGCTATAATCAAATTTAATACAGAATCCCCCAAAAATTCGAGTCTTTCATTTGATTTTATAGGACGACCTTTTGAATTATAATCATTAGAATATGAAGAATGACAAAGAGCTTCGAAAAGAAGCTCTTCATCGATATTTTCAATATCAATAATTTTTTTAACTTTTTTTACAATTTTCTTTTCAAAATCATTCATTTATTGATTTTCTCCTTAATTTTTTCGTATAAGGAATCCTCATCTAATCCAAATATTTTAAATAAATTTTCATTATTGCCAGATGGAGAATAATTATCAATACCTAAATTTTCAACACTTAGAGGGGATAATCTGTTTTCAACCACAGATTTTGAAAATTCTACCATTAATCCGTTATATTTATTATGGTCTTCATAAATTATTATATGAGAGTTATCGATGTATTCAGATATTTTCGATGCATCAAATTCTAAAGGAGCAGATACATTTATAACTGATATATTTATACCTTCTTTTTTCAATTTATCAGCAACTTTAACTGCTTTATAAGCTACACTGCCATGAGTTAAAATTGTTAACTTTTCTCCTTTTCTTAATATATCCATCTTTCCATATTCAAATTCATAAGTTTCACCAAAATATGGATTACCATTTTCATCTAATATTACAGGTATTTTCGACCTGCCCATTGCAATTACAACATTCCCCAATGTTGATGCAGCATATCTAACTGCTCTATCTGTTTGGTTAGGATCTGCTGGTACTATTAATTTTGTATCAAAGAAACTCCTTACAATTCCAATATAATTGATTTCATGATGAGTCTTTCCATCTTCACCAATATCTATACCACAATGAGTTACTGCTGTTTTTAAGTTCGTATGATTTATGTCATTTAATCTCTGTTGGTTGAATGTTTCATCTAATCCGAAAACTCCAAAATCAGCAAAAAATGGTATAACACCACAAACGGACATTGCACCTGCAATTGTAGCTGCATTATGTTCCTGAATACCTATTTGAACATATGTTTCCGGACTAACTTTTTCAAATTTACCTAATTTTACTGAAGGTTTCAAATCACAATCTACTGCTACAATTTTTCCTTTATTAATCTTGGCTAAATCTGCTATTGCATTTCCAAAAGCTCCTCTATTATCTACTTTATCTTCTTTGGTATAGGTGATAGGTGTTCCTGCATCGGCTGTTATCACATAATCATCAAATTCTAATTTTTTCCTTAATAAAGGTAAGGTTTTTCTCATTTCTTTATATTTTTCTATATCATTTTCCACACCTAATTCCTTTAAAGCTTTATCTGCTTCAACATCATTTAGAGGTGCTCCATGATATTCATGCCTATTTTCCATAAAAGATACGCCTTTTCCTATAATAGTTTTGGCAATAATTACAGTAGGCCCTAATTTATAATTTTTAGCTTCTTCTATTGCATTAAATAATTGTTCAAAGTCATGTCCATCTACTTCTATAATATTCCATCCAGCAGATTCATATTCTTTAAAAAGATCAACATATAAAACATCTCTTGCTCTTCCAGAGATTTGTATATCATTATAATCTACCAATACAGTTAGATTATTTAAATTTTCTTTTTTAGCTGTTCTTCTTGCTTCGGCAATTTGACCTTTTGGTGCTTCACCATCACTGTGCAAAACAAAAACGTGATAATTATTTCCCGTTATTTTTGATGCTAATGCCATACCCACTCCAGCAGATAAACCTTGTCCTAAATTACCTGTAGTCCATTCAATTCCAGGAATTCCTCTTGTAATATGACCTTCAAATATAGAACCTGAATGTCTGAATCCTGCAATTACTTCATCTGGATTTAAAAAACCCAATCTTGATAATGCAGAATAAACGCCCGGTGAAGTATGTCCATGACTTATAACCACTCTATCTCTTTTATAATCGTATGGATTTTTTGGGTCTATATTTGCCAGATTAAAAACGCTCAAATACATGTCAATAGATGACATAGAACCTCCAGGATGTCCGGACTTTGCCACAGTTGTCATTTTTATAATGTCTCCTCTGCAAATTTTTGCTAACTCTTTTAATTCATTTAAAGATTTTTTCATCAATACTCCTCCTTTTATCGTTATAATCTATTTTATAAAAATTTTTATAATTAAGTATAAAAAATTTAATATAATACTTATTAATATTGCCGATGTTATTGGAAAATAAAAGATAAAACCTTCCTTTTTTATTATTATATCTCCCGGAAGATGCCCAAATTTAAAAGGTATTTTATTAGAAAAATAAAAAATAAAACCTAAAAATATCATTAAAATACCTGAAGATATTAATAATTTCCCAATATTTTGCATTTTAATCACCTAAAGGACATTTCTTTTTGAAATATTCGAAAGGTAATTTAACCATTACCGGTTGATTATTTTCAATTATTTGTAAAGTAACCTGCTTTAGAAATGCATTTACTGTAATTACTCTTGCGGGAACGTTTTCATATTCTATAGTCGTTCCTTCATTTGGAATACATTTTAATGTGGATTCATAAAAATCGTTTTCATATGCAAGACAGCACATTAATCGACCGCAACGACCTGAGATTTTAGCTGTGTTTATTAACATTTGTTGAGTCTTTGCCATTTCCATTTTTATTGAATCAAATTTTCTTAAAAACCTTGAACAACATGTCATCTGACCACATAGTCCGACTGCTCCTATCATTTTTACTTCATCTCTTATACCAATTTGCCTTAATTCAATTCTTGCCTTAAATTCTTTTGCTAAGTCTTTTACTAATTCTCTAAAATCAACTCTTGTATCAGAACCAAAATATACAATTATTTTTGACCTATCAAACATATATCGTGCAGATAAGATTCTCATAGGAAGTCCCAATTCTTTAGCTTTTATTTCTGTAATTTTTTTTGCTTTTTCTGCCAACTTTTTATTTTCTGAATATTTTTCTAAATCTTCATCATTTAACTTTCTTAGAATTGAGGTTACTTCATACCCAATTTCTTCAAAAGTCAGTTCTTTCGGTCCAGATACAACTCTTCCAACATCTAATCCCATCTCTGTGTTAACTAAAACCAGATCTTTTATTTTAATATCCTCCCCATTTCCTGCATAATATTGTATAGGAGATAATTTTGTAGTTTCCACACCATATACTAAAGCCTTTAAATTAATCATATTGAGTCCTCCTTATTTTTAAAAAAAGCCTGAATAAATCTTAAAAACATAGTTTGTATAGTTAAGTCAAAATTAAAATTTGAAATAGTACTTTTGGAAATATCTTCACACCATTTTATATTTTCATATATCTTTTTGAAGTCAAGATCGAAGTTGTATAGTCCAAAAAAATAAACCATATTTAATGAATAAAATTCTTTCCAATAATTGGTCAAAGAAAATATAAATGAATCATGGTATAATGCCAAAAATAATTTCGAGAAAAACTTTAGTGTTTTTAGCTTATCGTCTATTTTATTTTTATACGACAATATTTTATCAATTATATTTTGAATTTCTATTAAATTTAGTTTTTCAAATCTTTTTATTAATTCAAAAAAAGCTTCATATTTATAAATTCTATTTTCTATGTCATCTTTTTCATTCATAATATATTCTACAATATTATATGCGTCTAGATCCGGGAATGACTTTACTGTATTTAATATATTTTCTCTTTTTTGTGGATTTTCCAATATATAATTAGCACATTCAAAATCGTTTTTTATGGAATAAGATAAATTAACATAACATTCAGGACATACTCCTTTTATTTTATTCAAAAAATCTGGATTAGGTAATAATATTTTATATAATCTGCTTCTAATAGTAGGTAAAAGATTATACCATCGCATTGTGGTACTTACTATTATTGTAAAGTCAGGAGGTTCTTCAAGAATTTTTAGTGCTGAATTTGCAGCCTGTATATTCATTTTATCTATCTCATGAATAATTATCAATTTGTAATCTGAAAAATTTGGTTTATATAGCAAAAATTCCTGCATTTCTCTGATTTCAGAAATCTTGATATTCCCTCCTTCGGGAAAGATTTCAAAAATATCATTTATGCTCACAGTTTTTTTTATAGATTCAATCATATTATTTAAAACGAATTTATTTTGATTCACAAGACATACTGAGCTTCCTTTAAATTTAGAAATATTGCTAGCTATAATTTTTATCACCCCATTATTTATACAAATCAAGCAGTAATCCATTAATTGAATCAATTTTCTTAGCATAAATAAAGGCTCCACTTTCATTTTTTAAGAGTTCGTCTGTGATTGTTTTGAGATCCTCATTTATTTTTTCTGCTATTATATAAAAATTTCTTTCTTTGAAATTGGCTCTGGAATTTAAAAGATATAAGTTTTTTTCTACCTTTTTTAGAAAACTCTTCACACTTTTTTTGTATTTTTCCAGATTTCTTTCTATTGGAGATCTTTTAAATTCAGCACCGTATTCTTCAATTTTTTCAAGAAGTTTATTTAAATCTTTTTTTATTATTTCTATTTCATTTAATTCCATAACTTCTGTAAAAGAAATCTTTTTTCTTTTCATTACAGTATGACCTTTTTTAGTTTTTTTATTTTTGGTTTTCTTATTTTCAGGTTTTTGTGTTGAATTTCCTGATAATGGATTTATAAACATGCTCTCACCCCCGTTGGAGAACAAAAACGAATATTGAATTATTTAAATGCACTTTTATTATACTACAAAAAAGAGAAATATAATATTTTTTCTAAACTCTGATATCTAAAATTTTAAAATAATTTATACTGTACGTTGTTCAATTAGTAAAGCAAGCGAAAACTCGCAGATTGTCCATACACGCTACCGCGGGTATTGGTTTAAATTTTTATTTTCTATAAAATACAAAAAAACTATTCACCTTAGATTTTTTATAAAAAATCTAAGCGTAAAATGTAGCCGGTCAATTTTGCACGGATGCAAAATACCGAACATGGATGTAAGTCTGATACGACCGGCGAGAATGAGCTATTTTTGAGGATTAACAATCAAGGTTTGAGCAACTTTACTTTTTGGACATCGTATTTATACTGTTGAAATATTTAAAAATAAAATAATATTAACATCTTATTTTGTATTTCATATTATATTATAAAAAAGAAAAAGGGGCATTCCCTTTTTCTTTTTTATATTTCTATGCTTTAATATGAGACTTTGCAAGTTTTATAACAACTTTTCTATAAGGTTCTAATCCAATAGATTCTGTTTCTAAATCAGGATAATTCTTTCTTACATACTCATGGACAATACGCCTTTCATATGAAAACATAGGAGCTAATTCGATTCTTTCATTTTCTTCATTTAATCTTTTAATAGCATTATCAACTATTTCATAAATTTTTTCCTTTTTCTTTCGTCTATATTCCCCTACATCCAGATTAACATCTATTTTTGTGCTTGATAATCTATTAATGTATATTGAAAGTATATGTTGCATAGCTCCAATAGTTCTTCCATATTTACCTATTAATTTTCCCAAACCTTCTCCTTCCATTCTTATCAATACGTTCTTACCCTGAAAATTTATTGAATAATTAAAATCTCCATCAAAATTTTCCAGAATAGAACTTAAAAATTCATTTAATCTGTTCATCAAGTATTTTTCATTTAAAAAAGCGTTAATAATCGCCATTTTATTCCCTATTCCCAAAAATCCTTTTTTAGGTTGTTGAATAACTTCAAAACTTATTTCTTCTGGAGAAACACTATAAAATTTCACCGCTTCATTAAACGCTAAATCTATACTTTTACCTTCAAAGTTTTTTTCTCGAATCTTAATATTCACTTTGAGCACCTCCTAATTATTGCAACTATTTTGATGTTTTATAGGGTTTAGGCCCTAAACCAAGAAATTCTCTCAATGTTAAACCTTTTATATGATTTTTCTTATTAACATAAGCAGTAATAAATACCTGTAAAATCGCATTGGTTACCCAGTAAATAAATATACCCGTTGGCAATCCTATGAATAAAAATGGAAATACTACCATCATAATAGCTGTGTTCCATGCAGTTTTTCTATCAGTTGCAGATTGCAATGAGTTATATAAATAGGCTCCAACACTTAAAAGCACTAAAATTATATTCTGGGAAAATCCACCCTGAGATAAATCTGTCCATAGCAAAAATCTCGGATTATACGCAAAAGTTCCCTGATAATAATTAATAGCTCCATATAATATCCAGAATATTGGAAGTTGTATAAAAGCTGTCAAACAGCCTCCAGCTGGATTTATTTTATGTTCTTTATATAATTCCATTAATGCCTGTTGTTGTCTTTGTGGGTCTTTATATTTTTTCTTTATCTTTTCTATTTCAGGTTGCAACTTTCTCATTTCTATCATAGATTTAGTTTGTTTATGATACAAAGGATATAAAATTAATCTTATAACTAAAGTAAATATCATTATAGCCCAACCAAAATTTCCTGTAAATCTATATAACCACCATAAAAATGTTACAAATCCATAATTTATATACCATAACCAATTAATTGCACCAACAGTTTTGGATAATTCCCTTATTCTATCGTATTTTTGTGGGAAAACCTGTTTAATGAATATATATTTTCTCGGACCCATATATGCTTTAAAAGTTTTATCAGTTGTAATTTGAATAGACTGGTCTTCAATATTCAAGTCTGAGGCATCAAATATGAAAATGGATTTTATAGGTTTTTCAAGATAAGATATTAATAATTCATTTTCAACAGCAACTGTGTTAGGATACGAGATAGTAGGAATTATCACTTTTCCGTATAAATTTTTAAAAGAAATCTCAAAATCATAATATGGAGTGTTGAAAAATTTATAACTCTTTATTCCTCCATTTTCAAAATAAAAATTCAATTCTACGAATTTATTTATATGATCTTCTGAAATATCAAAAGAAGTTGGCAATAATTCATTACCATTTTCGTCATATATATCAAAACTATCATTATAATAACTATAAATTTTGGTGAATAATGTATTGCTTCTATCTTGTAATATTTCAAAACTTTTCATATGCCCCAGATTATCAAAAGAAACTTTATATAATCTCATTTGCAAATTAATTTCTGTTGAAGACGAAGTAATGCTATATTCTGGTGTTTGTGAAAAAACAAAAACTCCTAGGACTATAAGTCCTATAATTAAAAGTACTTTCTTCAATTTTTTACACCCCTTTGTTTATTTTTTATTTGTGGTATAAACGAAAATTTTTCTGGTACTGGATCAATCCCGCCCTGATGGAAAGGATGGCATCTGAGAATTCTTAATATTCCTAAATACATTCCTTTAAATGCACCAAATTTTTCAATTGCTTCATATGTATATGTTGAACATGTTGGATAATAAATACACTTTGAAGGTTTATAAGGCGAAATGTTTTTTTTGTAAAACTTTATAAACCATAATAATAATCTTTTCATTTTATACGCTCCATTATATCTAAAATAATATTTTTAATATTATTAAAAGACATATTATCAAAATCTTTAGAAAGCTTTTTTCTTGGCAAAAATACAATATCATAATCTTGTGGAAAGAGACCTTTATTCTTTCGATATATTTCCCGAATATATCTTTTTAATCTATTCCTTTTATAAGCTTTTCCAAATTTTCTTTTTATAGTAATACCAATTCTTGAAAAATTTAAATTATTTTTGGTATAAACTATTACAAAATACTTATCAATATGTCTCTTTCCACAAGAAAAAACTTTGTCAAAATCCTTTTTAAAATGAATTCTTTCTTTTTTTTTAAAAGTCTCTTTCATATCAAACAGCTAATCTTTTTCTTCCTTTTGCTCTTCTTCTTCTTAAAACAGCCCTTCCACCTGGAGTTTTAGTTCTTGCTAAAAATCCATGTGTTCTTCTTCTCTTTCTTCTTGAAGGTTGGTATGTTCTTTTCATTAGAATTCCTCCTTTTAAAATTTTTCTATATATACCTTCACCTATTATACCCTTAAAATATTTTTTATGTCAATATAAAAAGTTACAATTATTTTGTTTTTAAGAAAAAATTCGGGACATCCCGAATTTAATGTAACATTTTTAATTGTTCCTGGCGTAAATTGATGATTTGAATTAATTTTGTATATTCTTCATCTGTGATTTCACCTATTTTAAAATCACAATGATAATAACCACTAAAAATTTCCTCTTTATATATAATTTCACCTACTAAATTAATTTTCAACTTCATAGCTTCAAAGGTTATTAAAATTTTTTTATCTGACATTTTGTTTATTTTATCTTTCAATGCATAAAAAATTATATTTTTATTTGAAATACTCTCTATGTTAATTTTAAAAGCTTTTTCATTATCAAGACGCCACACATATTTATTTACAAAAACAACCCTTTTTAGTGGAACTCCTATACCATTCAAATTCCATTTTACAGAAATAATTTCATTTTCTTCAATATCTTTATTAATTTTCAAAATATATCCTAAACGATTTTTTCCAACTATTGTACAATTTTTTAGAATAGAATTGTTTCCAGAATAATATTCCAGGTAAATTTCTTTCTTCATTTCAAGAAATTTTTCATTAATATTAATAATATCTTTTTCAATTTCCACTGTTTTTATTGGGAGATATAGATTAATATAATCTTTTTTGAGATCAATAATTTTAGCATCAATCCTTATATCTTTACCTTTATAATCAAACGTAACAAATACATCATTATATTTCATAAATGTGTTTTGAGATAATCCTCCATAAAATTCAGGTATTATTTTTATAACAGCTTTTACTATTTTTTCATCTAACTTATTGTTTTCTACCATTTTTAATAATATTTTTATTGCATCTTTTATTTTCATTGCCTTTCTCCACGGCCTATTTGAAAGCAATGCATCAACTACTTCAGCAACAGCTAAAATTCTTGATAATATAGAAAGGTCGTATTTGCTTTTCTTTGAATATCCACTACCGTCAAGATACTCATGATGATTTTTAGCTATTTCAACAAATTCTAAAAAATAATCATTTCCAGCAAATAAAAACTCTAATTTTTGTGTGTGCTGCTTTATCTGTTCCAATTCAGGTTGTGTAAGTTTCTCAGATTTTTGGAGAATATCTTTAGATATCCATATTTCTCCAAGATCATGTATTAAAGCTGCATAATATACTTTTTCAATATCTTCCTGTTTTAAACTTAATTTCTCAGCAATAAGAACTGATAAATCTGCTATTCTCAGGGAATGATAATAAGTGTATGCATCATGAGCTTTTAATATATAAAATAATGAATTTATTGTTTGCTCAATTGAATACTCTTTCAAAATATAGTCTTTGGTATCTAAAATAATGGTTAAAAAACTTTTCAAATGTTCATAAAAAAGGTCTTTTAACGTATTAATATTATCATACTTTGTTGTTTTATCTATTAATACATATATAAATCCAACAACTTCTTTCCTAAAAATAATATTTTGACCAACAGCAAAATAATCTTCTTTACCTTCGAAAAAATGTTTGTTAATAGATTCTTCATACAGAACCGAGTCAAAATTATTTACAAGAAATTTCTCTTCTACGGAGAAATACATGCCGTTTATAGAAAAATCAAAATCCATCTTTTCAGAGTCAAAATAAGTAATAACTCTAAACAAATTTTCTGATATTTTTATACCTAAAATCAATCTGAAATTTGAAATAGGCATATTTGCAATAATTGAATTTATTGCATCATAATGGTTAATCATTTATTTCACCTTTACCTTTAAAATTTTTTGATGTGCCAACAATAATAAACATACCATCTTTTAACAATTCCGGTGATTTTATATTATTAATTTTCAACAAATAATCTATAGAAACACCAAAAATCCTTGAAATACTATATAATGTATCTCCATTTTTTACTTTATAATAAATATAATTATCTTCTTTTAAATCTTCTTTATAAAATTTTTCAAATACTGAATTATCTAAAGAATATATTTCTCTTGGAAATGTATCTTTTATAACAAATGAAAAATTATTCAAATTTAAATTCGTACTTTCCTGACTAATCTTTACACCATGAAGAGAAACATTTTTGTATAAAATTAATATAGAAATATTAGCATTTTTTATTTCTTCATTATATTTATTTATTATGCTATTTGAACCGTACACAGTAAAATCGCTATTTGAATAATCTTCTTTTCTTTCAATTAATCCCAATACAAAAATCTCATTACTTTTATATAAATATTTTGTGTAGGGTAAATAATAAAAATCATTTTTAAATTCTAAATTAGCAAGTAAAAACGGCATGTTTACGTCAAAAAGTCCTTCATTCAACGAAATTCCTAAAAGGGGTTTGTATGCAGGAATTTCATAATATCCTTTTCCGCTTTTTGAAAAATTTATTGAAAATATAATAATGCTATATATTAAAATTATGAAAATTATTATCTTTTTCATATAATCCCTCCTGAATTTTATCAGGATAATTATATCATAAAATAATTAAATTTCATTATATATATCAATAAAAATACATTCTAAATTAAATTCTTTTTCCAATAATTTTGCAATAGATTTTACTCCAAATGTTTCTGTTGAATAATGTCCAGCATTTATATAATTTATCCCCATTTCTTTTGAAATATTTCTAATATGTTCCTTAACCTCTCCAGTTATATATGTATCAACTTTACCTTCAAGTGACTCTAAAGCATAAGAACCTCCACCTGATATAATAGCAACTTTTTTTACGTAATTTTTAGTTTTATATATTAATAAATCATCACGTTCAAATATATTTTTCAATTTTTTTTCAAAAACATCAAATTCTACTGCTGAATCATATTCGCAAATAAAACCAACATCAATAGGTTCTAATATTTTCAAATCAAGCTTTTTAGCAATCTGTACATTATTTCCATATTCAGGATGTGCATCAAGCGGTAAATGATATCCCATCAAAGTTAAATTATTTTTAATCAGTGGCGATATTCTGTTTTTCAAATATCCGCGTATTTTGAAAAAACCTTTTCCAAAAATCCCGTGATGAACCAATAACATATCAGCATTAATTTTTAATGCTTCATCTAAAAACTCCTTATTAAAAGATACTCCAATGGCTACTTTATTCACTTCATATTTTCCTTCAATCTGTATTCCATTAAAACAAAAATCATTAAATTTATCAATTTCTAAAAGATTATTTAAATAATTTTCTATATCAAAAATATTTGCCATATTTACACCTCCATATTAATTATAACAAAAATAGCTAATAAACAAAAATAACGAGGCCCAGAAAAGGGCCTCTAATTTATTAATTAATAAGACTACTTTTTTAAATAACTGCTAATTCTGTTTCCTTATCAAATACATGCATTGTTTCCATTTCCAAAATAAGTTCTACTTCTGTATCTTCTTTAGCTTTTGTAGTTGGATCAACTTTAGCAACTAACGCTTGACCTGCTATATTTACATGCAATAATGTTTCACTACCTAATGGTTCTGCAACATCTACAACACCTTTTATAACATCATTAGTATGTTCTCCTTTATATATAGATTTATCATGAATATTTTCCGGTCTAATACCAAAAATAACATCTTTATCTACATAAGACTCCAATTTTTCTTCAAATTCTTTTGGTACTTTCACTTTAAAGCCGTTTGATGCTATCCATAATCCACCTTCTCCTCTGATTACACTTGCTTCCAAGAAATTCATAGGAGGTGTTCCAATAAATCCTGCAACAAATTTGTTTGTTGGTTTGAAGTATACATCATATGGAGAACCAATTTGTTGGATTACACCATCTTTCATAATAACAATTTTATCAGCCATAGTCATAGCTTCAACTTGGTCATGTGTAACATAAACAATTGTTGCATTTAATCTATGATGTAATTTTTTCAACTCACTTCTCATTTGAACCCTTAATTTAGCATCTAAGTTTGATAAAGGTTCATCAAATAAAAATACTTTTGGATCCCTAACTATAGCTCTACCAACTGCTACCCTTTGTCTTTGACCACCGGATAATTGCTTTGGCTTCCTGTCTAATAAATGTGCAATATCTAAAATTTTAGCTGCATTTTTAACCCTTGCATCTATTTCATCTTTAGGAAATTTTCTTAATTTCAATCCAAACGCCATATTATCATATACTGTCATATGAGGATAAAGAGCATAATTCTGGAAAACAAAAGCAATATCTCTATCTTTTGGTTCAACATCGTTAACAACTTTACCATCAATTATTAATTTCCCATTTGTGATCTCTTCTAAACCAGCAATCATTCTCAAAGTTGTAGTTTTACCACAACCAGATGGCCCTAATAATACGCAAAATTCTTTGTCTTCAATCGTAAAACTTGCATTTTTTACAGCATGAAACCCATTAGGGTAAACTTTATCAATATTTTCTAATACAACTTGTGCCATTTAAAACACCTCCATATTATTCATATAAACTATTATTCATCTAAACTTTCAATCTCTTTAAATAAATCTTTTATTTCATTATATTTACCAGGTTCTCCGATCTCCATTAAATATAAATCTCTTATTTCGTCAATAAAGTTCATTAATTTTTTAAATCGTTCAAAATCAATCAAAACGAATTCTGGTTTCCCGTTTTTGGTTATTACTACAAAATTTTTTTTTGATTCTTCTGCAGCTTTAGAAAATTTAGCTTTCGCTTCCGCAATACTATAAAATTTCAAATTTTCAATATCCATAAAAAACCCCCTTGACTATAATTATAGTCATATTAACAAAAATCAAAAAATTCATATTCAAAAGATTATACATATATATTAGCAAATATTTGTTATTAAATGTAAAATTCTAAATTTTTCTTATTTTTTCAAATTATCAAAAAGCTTATATGAAATATAGCATTAATTTTATTTTTGGATATTAAGATAAAAAAAGGATTGCATCTGCAATCCTATATATCTATACCAAAATTATAATGTTTTTTTATATCTTCAAGTATTTCCCAAGTGCATGAAAGTCCTTTTCTAAATCTAACCAAATCTCCCTTTTCAATAGTATAGTCACCATTTTTAGTATGAACTATAACCTTTCCTTTTAAAATATAACAAACTTCAGAATCATCATAATACCAATCAAAAGTAGAAATCTCTTTTTCCCATATAGGCCATTTTTCTACATTTAATTTTTCAAGTAAAGATTTTTCCGGATTTTTAATAATTTTAATATCTGGATCATTTTCTAAAAATACACTCATTGGATTTCTAAAACCTCCTTCAGCACTTAAAATTGCTTCTCCTATAAGTTGAAAATAAAATTCAACATCTTTTTTATTAAAATTTCTATAAAGAAAAACTTCCAGAGAGCTAAAATCCGCCTCTGGATTTTTTTCAAAAAATTCATCTACAGCTTTTATAATTTCATCCATAACATATCACCTAAATCTGCATCCTCATAATTTCTTTATAAGCCTGAACTATCTTATTAGTTACTTCTGTTGTTAATTTTAACGATAAAGATGCTTTTTCAGCAGAAATAATAACATTATGAATATTATCTATTTTTCCTGCTGCATAATCTGCACTCATTTGTTCGGAAATTTTCTGAGTTTTATTTACATCTTCAATAGCATTTCTTAAAATGTCAGCAAAATTCAAATTTTTTGAAGATGTATTATTACTTTTTTGCGTCCTTGCTATATTATTAATTCCATTTATTCCTGATACTCCTGGTATTTTTTCTATCATCTATTACACCTCCTAAGCTCCACGACCTATAGATAATGCCGAATTAAACATTGTTTTTGCAGAATTTATAACAGCAACATTAGACTCATACGCCCTCTGGGCACTAATTAAATCGACCATTTCCCTCAAAGGATTAACATTTGGATATTTTACATATCCATTTTCATCTGCATCTGGGTGACCTGGATCATACACTAATCTAAAAGGACTATTATCTTCCTTTAAATTTGAAACTCTTACTCCAGATAATTGCTCATCTCTTTTAGTCCTATTTTTGTTTAAAACTTCTTTGAATGTTACTATTTTTCTTCTATATGGGCCACCATTTTCTGTTCTTGTAGTATTCGCATTTGCAAGATTATTAGATATTACTTCTGTTCTGAACCTTTCAGCCGTCATACCACTTGCAGCAATATCCATTATTCTAAAAGTATTGATATTCATTTTTATCTAATTCCTCCTATAACAGTTTTATAATCAGAAAATCTATAATTAATTAGTTTTGTTAAAGCATTGTATTGTAATGTATTCTCCATCATTTTAACCATTTCAACATCAATATCAACGTTATTACCATCTTCTCTATTTGAACGCGAGTTATCTTCAATAATCTTATAACTCACCTCATTAACAGACGGTATATTTTTTATATGTTTTCCATTATTTATTTTTAATTTAATCTCATCAGAATTCCCTAAAGCTTTCTTTAATTCTTCTTCAAAAGATACTTCTTTTCTTTTGTATCCTGGTGTGTTATAATTAGCTATATTATGAGAATATATTTTTTGTCTTGTTTCAACAGCATCTAATGCTTTTGGTATAATATTTATTGCAAGATCTTTATAAAACATTTTACTCGCCTCCTGAATTATTGTTCTATGAAAAAACTAAAAAAACCTAAGGAGATGGATGACATGAATAAAATATTTCTTATAGGTTATTACGGATATAATAATCTGGGTGATGAATTATTATTTCAATCAATATTAGAGATTTTTAGCGAATTAAATTTTGATGGAAAAGTTTATACATTATTGGATAAAACAAAAATAACTAAAAATTACAGCTTTAAAATACATAAAGTTGATAAATATAATATCCAGAAAATAATAAAAATTATAAAAGAATGTGATATAGTTATTTACGGTGGAGGAAATATTTTTCAAACAGAAACATCATTGAGAAGTTTTTTATATTATGATTTTTTATTTAAAATAGCAAAACATTATAAAAAGCACATATTATTTTTATCTCAGGGATTTGGACATTTTAAACATAAATATGCAATAAAAAGGATGAGGAAACTTTTAAAATATAAAAATTTATCTGGAATATTAAGGGATGAGACAAGTTATAGGTATGCAAAAAAATTTTCGAATCATTTTGAGTTAGGCACAGACATTGGAATGATCAAATACAAAAACTTTCAATTTCAAAAAGATATAAAAAAATACCATATATCTATAATAATAAAAAACAAACGAAATTGGGACAAAATAATATATTTGCTAAAATATGTTAATATAAATAGTATAACACCTATAGTTTTAAACAAATCTCAAGATGCCATTATAGCCTATGATTTTTTTGAGAAATACAAAAATAATATAAATATATCTTTCCCGGTTTCAGAAGAAAATAAAATCATTAATAAAATGTTAAAATCAGAATTTGTAATATCGGATAGACTACATGGGGGTATTTTGTCCTTATATCTTGGAATACCCGTTATAATGTATAAAAATCAAAAGAATTATAGAGTATTCAAAACAATTGACAAAAAATATAATCTTTTTTTTAAAAATGAAGATGATTTAATTGATTCTTTATCTCAGTTAAAAACTTATGACTTTGAAAAAATACAAAAAAATTTCATGGATAAATTAAACATATCACATCAAAAAACTCTAGAAATTATTAAAGCTTTTTTATAAATGTTAATTTCATATCAAAATCGTCTTATGATTTTTAATTCTCTACCATCAGTGGATAACACAAGAATAATATTATCAGTTGGCACTTCAACATCTATAGGATAACCATCAATCTTTAATTTTTCATATATATTAAAATTTTTATCAATAACAAAAAATTCACCTGTTATATGCGAAATTGCAAACAAATAATCACTTTTAGGATTATATGCAAAATCTGTAATTGGGATATTTTTCAATATTACACGAGTATTTTTATCCTTTAATGAATAAATATAAATTCCACCAAAAAGAGAATTTCCTATAATGTTATCATTAAATATTCCTATGTTAATTAAATATTTTCCGAATTGGGCAATCTTTTTTTGATAATTATTCCATAATTCATAAATACCGCCATCAAAATATTCACCTAAGTAATATTTATCTTTGTACTTTTTGATGTCAATAGGAAAAGAAATCCTTTTTAAATTCATTACAAAACTTTCATCACTTAATTTAAACAACAATTTATAAGTCGTAAGAATATTATCTTTTTTATTCTCATTTTCATACATTGGAATCAATATATCATCATCCACTATAGATATGAAGGGGGTTTTTACCGGAAATTTATAAAATTTCTCTATCTTTAAAGCTTCTTTGTTTATTACATACATTCCATATGGATTAGTTGTAGTAATATAAAACTTATTTTTTAAAAATTTCATATTCACAGGTTTTGCATCCAATTTCAACTTTCTGCTTAAAGTACCCCATTTATTAATTACTTTCAATGAAGGGTCTCCGTTATCTATTACATAGAGATAATTATTAATATAATATCCTGCCATTGGCCTTGAAACTATACCATTATCAACATACAACGTAACATCTCCATTAACATAATCGATAACCTTTACAGTACCACTATAATTACAAATAGTAGCATAATTACCAAATACATCAATATGAAATGTTCTTTCACCAACAGCTATTTTATCTACAATTAAAAAAGTATCTGGAGATGCTATCAATATCAAAGGAAAAAAAATGGATACAAGTATAATTATCTTTTTTATCATATACAACCTCCAAAAAGCAGTTTTTTATATTATACCTCAAAAAAATTAAAACTCAAAAATTAGATTAAAAATAAATACTATTTTTTAAAGATAATGTTATACATTATTATAAGTATAGCGCTATAATTATACTTGACTTAAAAAATCATATTTAGGAGGGGAATTATGGAAATTGAATTAAAAAACACTACAGGTATGCAATTTGTTTCAAAAACTCCTTCTGGTCACGATGTAATTATTGATGCATCACCAGAAGTTGGTGGAACTGGTAGCGGACCAAGAGCTTTAGAGTTATTTTTACTTGGAATAGGCGGTTGTACAGGAATAGATGTTGCTATGATTTTAAAGAAAATGAAAGTAGATTATAAAGATTTAAGAGTAAAATTAGAAACAGAAAGAAAGGAAAATCATCCAAGAGCATTTACAAAAATACATATAAAATATTATTTTAAAGGAAACAATTTACCTATTGAAAAATTAGAACGTGCGGTAAAATTATCACAGGAAAAATATTGTTCAGCATCAGCTACTGTAAAAGGCGTTGCTGAGGTAACCTACGAAATTATAGTTGAGGAGGAATAATATGGCAAACAAAAATGTTCAATTTAAATTACCTGATCAAAATGAGTTAAAAAATATAAAACACGTAATAATGGTAATGAGTGGAAAAGGTGGAGTCGGAAAATCAACAATAGCAGTAAATTTATCTGTAGCTCTTGCATTGGAAGGTAGAAAAGTTGGGTTAATGGATATTGATATGCATGGTCCAAATGTAATGAGGATGTTAGGAGGAACAGAAAAAGATCATCCTTATCAGGTTGGTGAAAAAATAGTACCTCCAGAAGTTAATGGCGTTAAAGTAATTTCAGTTTCACAATTTGTACCAGAAAGCGGAAAACCTATTGTTTGGAGAGGCCCAATCAAGACTGGAACAATAAAACAATTTTTTAATGATATTGAATGGGAAGAATTAGATTATATGATTATCGATGCACCTCCTGGTACAGGTGATGAACCGCTAACTGTTATGCAAATGTTAAAGAAGTTCGATGGAGCTATTATTGTCACAACGCCATCCGAAGTATCGAAAGATGATGTAGAAAGAGCTATAAACTTCTTTAAAGTTATGGATAAAAAAGTTTTGGGATTAGTTGAAAATATGGCATATTTTGAATGTCCAAATTGCCACACAAAGCATTATATTTTTGGCAAAGATGGTGCAAAAAGTTTGGCAGAAAAGTATAAATTGCCTATTTTAGCTGAAATACCAATAAGCGAAGATATAAGAATAAACATGGATACAGGAAAACCCGCAGCATATTTTGGAAAACCTGAACACGTTGCACCTTATGTTCAATTAGCTAAAAGAGTTATAGCAGAAGTGGAAAAGGATGACAAAGAATGAGTAAGTTAAAAACCATGTCTATGGAATGGACTGGAGATTCCTTAATATTAGTTGATCAGAGGATTTTGCCTCTAGAAGAAACATATATAACATGTAAAAATTATAAAGAAGTTGCTACCGCTATAAAAGATATGGTAGTTCGCGGAGCTCCTGCGATAGGAGCATCTGCTGCTTTCGGCTATGTGCTTGGAGTAAAAGAATTTCTTAATGATTTCAACAAAATGAAAGAAGTCAAAGAAACACTTGCTAATACAAGGCCAACTGCTGTTAACCTTTTCTGGGCTTTAGACAGAATGGAAAGAAAATTTTTAGAAATTAAAAACAATAAAAATTTAATAGATTTAATTGAAAAAGAAGCATTAGACATAGCCTATGAAGATATTGAAGCAAATAGAGCTATGGGAAAATTTGGTGGTGAATTGTTAAATGATGGCGATACAGTATTAACACATTGTAACGCAGGAGCTCTGGCTACTGTAGACTATGGAACCGCTCTTGGTGTAATAAGAGGAGCTAGAGAATTAGGAAAAAATATAAAAGTATATGCAGATGAAACAAGGCCTTATTTACAAGGAGCAAGGTTAACTGTATGGGAATTATATAAAGACGGATTTGATGTAACATTAATTTCTGATAATATGGCTGGATGGGTAATGAAACAGGGAAAAATAAATGCAGTTATTGTTGGAGCAGATAGAATAGCCTCAAACGGTGATGTTGCAAACAAAATAGGAACTTACTCTGTCGCTGTATTGGCAAAAAAACATGGAATACCATTCTATGTTGCTGCCCCATTATCAACTATAGATTTAAATACTCCAACCGGAAACGAAATCCCCATAGAGGAAAGATCACATAAAGAAGTTAGATTTTGTCACAAATCAAAAATGGTTCCAGAAGAAATCAAGGTTTATAACCCTGCGTTTGATGTAACACCAAATGAATTAATCACAGCAATTATTACGGAAAAAGGTGTAATAAAACCCCCTTATTCTGAAAATTTAAAAAAATTATTTGAAAAATAAAATGAGGCTTCTGCCTCATTTTATTTTTTTATTCTTCGTTAATACTTACATGATATTAGATACTTTACTGCCAAATAAAAACCCTCCCTTATGGAGGGTTTTTATTTATTTTTTTACAAAACTAATGATAATTGGATTATCTTATTTTTAATTACTCACGCTTTTCGTGAGAGAATCTTTTTCTTTTAGATATTACAAAAAAAGCTATTAAGCAGGAATAATTGAATATTATTGATTATATTTAACCGAAAATAGCTTTAAGCAAGATTTAATTTAAGTATAAAATAATGTAAAATTTAATATATATGAAAAATAAAAAAAATAGGAGGAAAAATAGTGAATTACAAATTGCGTTGCATTAACTGTGGAAAAATATACGGTGCTGAAGAAGCTGAATATATCTGTCCAACATGTGGAAATCGTTTAGGCACACTGGAAGTTGTGTTTAATTATGATGGAATAAAACTACATAGAGAAGATTTTACTAAATATAATAGTATATGGCAGTTTGAGAAAATTTTACCAATAAAGAACGACGCATACAAAACACATTTGCATGTAGGCGGAACACCGCTTTATATAATGCCAGAATTGGCTGAAGAGTTAGAGATAAAAAGTTTATTAATTAAATATGATGGCACCAATCCTACTGCTTCTTTTAAAGATAGAGCTTCTGCTATTGCAATTGCTAAAGCATATGAAAAAGGATATGATACTATCTATTGTGCATCAACAGGAAATGCTGCCAGTTCTCTAGCAGGATTGAGCGCTGCTTCAAAATTAAAAACATATATTTTTCTTCCTGCTTCTGCTCCAATAGCCAAAATATCCCAACTTTTTATCTATGGTGCAAAAGTAATCCCCATAGATGGAAGCTATGATGAAGCTTTTGACATTTCTATGAAAATCGGCGAAGAAAAAGGATGGTATTGTAGAAATTCGGCAATAAATCCTTATTTACTCGAAGGAAAGAAAACGGGAGCATTAGAAATTGCTGTTCAAAATAATTGGGAAATTCCAGATTATTTATTTGTAAGCGTCGGAGATGGAACCGTTATAAGTTCTTTTTATAAAGGATTTTATGATTTTTATAAATTAGGTTTAATAGATAAAATCCCTAAAATAATTGGCGTTCAGGCGGAAGGTGCTGCTGCTGTAAAAAAAGTTTTTGATAAAGGAGAACCATTTTTACCAGATGATATAGAAACGAATACAATTGCAGATAGTATAAGTGTTGGGAAACCCAGGGATGTTATAAAAGCCTGCAAATACGTAAAAGCAAGTGGTGGATATTTTGTAAGTGTTTCTGATGAAGAAATACTAAATGCTGTATATGAATTATCTTTAAAAACCGGAATTTTTGGCGAACCTGCAGGAGCAACATCTTATGCTGGATTAAAAAAAGTGTCAAAATCACTCGGTAAAGATGCGACTGTTGCAATAGTAATTACCGGCAATGGTTTAAAAGATGTAAAAGCAATAGAAAAATTTGTGCATTTTGAAAAAATAAAACCAGATATAAACGGAGTTAGAGAGGTGATAGAAAAATATGAAAATCAGATTTAAACTCAATAATAAATATATAGAATATGATGTTGAAGAATACAAAAGGGCTTTGGATTTTTTAAGAGATGATATGAGAATGACATCTGTAAAAGAGGGTTGCGGTGAAGGCGAATGTGGTGCCTGCACAATAATTTTGAATGGTAAAAATGTTAATTCATGTATGATTTTAGCAGTTGAACTGGATGGACAGGAAGTATGGACACTTGAAGGATTAAACGAAATAGGTGATACATTAATTCAGGAATCCTATATAGAAAAAGGAGCTATTCAATGCGGTTTTTGTACTCCAGGATTTATAATGTCAACAAAAGTTTTACTTGATAATAATCCTGATCCAGATGACAACGAGATAAAAGAAGCATTAGAAGGTAATCTTTGCAGATGTACTGGATATACGAAGATAATTGAAGCTGTTAAATTGTCCTCGACAAAATTAGCAAAAAAAAATGAAACAGTTGCTGATAAAAGAGGTGAAAAGAATGCAATTTAAATACTCTAAACCAAAAACAATAGAAGAATTAAGCATGCTAAAATCTAATTATAACGCCAAATTACTTGCTGGTGGTACAGATTTAATGGTAAAACTTAGAGCAAAATCATGTAAACCGGAAATCATAATAGATACTAAAGGATTAGGGAAAGATGAAATAAAATTTGAAAATGAAAAAGTAATAATTCCATTAAATACAACTTATAGCGATTTATTAAAAAATAGGGAATTTAAAGAAAAGTTTCCGATGCTTATTGATATAATAAAAAAAATCGGTTCCCCTCAAATAAGAAATAGAGCAACACCCATCGGAAATATCTGCAATGCTTCACCTGCTGGCGATTTTTTATTGGCAACATATCTTTTTCATGGTTATGCTTATATTAAACCCACAAATAAAAAAATAAAAATTTCACAGTTAATAGATGGCCCCGGAAAAATTAAATTAAAACCTGAAGAATTTATATATTCTATCGAATTAAAAGAAAGGATTGGATATGAATATTATTATGAAAAAGTTGGAAAAAGAAATGCAATGAACATATCTATTATTAGTTTAGGGATTGTACTAAAAAAGAAACAAAATATTATAGAAGAAATAAAAATAGCTTATGGGTCAGTAGGCCCGACTATAATACGATTTGAAGATCTGGAAAAATCTGTTATAGGCAAAGAAATAACCAGAGATCTATTTGGCTGGTTAGGAGAAAAATATATGGAAAGAATTAATCCAATTACCGATGTTAGAGCAACGGCTGAATATAGAAAAAAAATGATAAAAAATATTTTAATAAAAGCTTTTTATAATTTAAATAAAACTTTTCAGGAAGGGTGATAGGTGTGATAGAGATAAAAGATTATTTCAGGCCTAAAAGTGTGGAAGAAGCATATGAAAAACTGATTAATATTGAAGGCGCTGAAATTATTGGAAGTGGCGCTTTTATGAGATTGGCATCGAGAAAGATAAATCTGGCTATAGACCTGCAAGATACCGGACTTAATTATGTAAAACTGGAAAATGATGAAATAAAAATCGGCGGCGCAACACCATTAGGCGAAGTTGAAAGAAGCAAAATAATAAAAGAAGTATTTGAAGGTAAATTAATTCATGTTTTACAAAGTATTTGGTCTGTGCAATTAAGAAATATTGCTACAATTGGAGGAACCATCTTTCCAAAATTGGGTTTTTCTGATTTAATAACAGCTCTTCTTGTATTGAATACAGATGTTGTATTATTCAATAACGGAAGAATGCCTTTGGAAGTTTTCTTAACAGAAAAAATAAGAAAAGATATATTGGTGGAATTAATAATAAAAAACGAAAATAGAAAAATGTCTTTTCAATATATGAGAAATTCTTTTTATGATTTTTCTATTTTAAATTCTGCGGTTTCTGTTGATGAAGAGAGAAATTTCCGTATTTCAATAGGAACAAGACCCGCGGTAGCAAAATTAGCAACTAAAGCCATGGAATACTTAAAGAATAATAATGATATTGAAGAGGCATCTAAAATTGCTGCTGAAGAAATGGAATATGGTTCAAATATAAAAGCTTCAAAAGAATACAGAAAGATGATAGCACCTGTTCTTGTAAAAAGAGGTTTAGAGGAGGTTATACAATGAAAATAATACTTACAATAAATAATACAAAAAAAGAAGTAGAAATATCTCCATCGGAGTTTTTATTAGATGTATTAAGAAAGTTGGACTATACAAGTGTAAAAAAAGGATGTGACACAGGTACATGCGGTGTGTGCACAGTTTTAATGGATGGAAAACCTGTATTATCCTGTTCGATTTTAGCAGCATCTGCTGATGGACACGAAATAACAACTATAGAAGGTATCGAAAAAGATCCTGAATTTAAAAATATATCAAATGCCTTATTAGAAGAAGGTGCTGACCAATGTGGGTTTTGTGGTCCTGGATTAATTTTGAATGTATATGCCATGAAAAAGGAATTAAAAAATCCAACTGAAGAAGAAATTAAAAAATATTTAGTAGGTAATTTATGTAGATGTACAGGTTATGTTCCTCAGTTAAGAGCAATAAAAAAGTATTTTGAGGTGAAAGCATGAAAGAAGTAAAAAGTTCCATAAAAAAAGTTGATGGTATTGGATTGGTTAGTGGAAAACCAGTTTATACAGATGATTTAGCTCCCAAAAATGCATTAATTGTAAAGGTTTTAAGAAGTCCTCATGCATTTGCAAGAATAAAAAATATTGATACAAAAGAAGCAGAAAGTTTAGATGGTGTGGAATGTATATTAACATATAAAGATGTACCTAAAAACAGATTCACAAGAGCAGGTCAGGGTTATCCTGAACCATCTCCATATGATAAATATATTTTTGACGAGTATGTAAGATATGTAGGTGATGAAGTTGCCGCAGTAGCTGCAAAAGATGAATATACAGCCGAAAAAGCTTTAAAATTAATAAAAGTAGAATACGAAGTTCTGGAACCTGTTCTTGATTTTGAAAAAAGCAAAGGTTCCAAAAGTATCATTCATCCGGAAAAAGATTTTCAGAGTGAAGGATTTATAAGTTCTGATCCAAAAAATAATATAGCTGCAACATATGAAATGAGTATAGGAAATATCGAAGAAGAAATTAAAAAATCCGAAGTAGTTATTAAAGAAAGGTTTTATACACAGGCTCAGGCTCATGTTATGATGGAACCTCATTCTGCATTTTCATATATAGATATGCAAGGAAGATTGGTTGTTGTTTCTTCAACACAGGTTCCATTTCATGTAAGAAGAATATTATCAAGAGCTTTGGATATACCAATAAAAAATATCAGGGTTATAAAACCAAGAGTTGGTGGAGGTTTTGGTGGGAAACAGGGAATTCATGGAGAACCCTATGTTGCTTTAATTACATTAAAAACAGGAAAACCTGCAAAAATATATTATACAAGAAAAGAAGTCTTTGAGTCCACATATACCAGACATACTATGAGATTTGATATAACCATTGGTGCAGATAAAAATGGAAAAATAAACGTTATAGATGTTAAAGGGCTTTCTGATACAGGTGCCTATGGAGAACATGCTTTAACAACATTTATGGTAGCTGGCTCAAAAGTATTGCCAATGTATAATAAGGTAAAAGCTGTAAGATTTGGTGGAGATGTGGTATATACTAACCATCCATCTGCTGGTGCATTTAGAGGATATGGCGCAATCCAGGCTAATTTTGCTATTGAATCAGCAATGGATATTCTGGCTCATAAATTAAATATGGATCCGGTAAAACTTAGAGAAATAAATATGATACGAGAAAAAGAAACTTCACCTATCTTTAAAATAATGGGTGAAGGTAGGGAAGGCGTAGAAATGATAGTCAACAGTTGTAAACTGGATGAATGTATTGAAAAAGGTGTAAAGAAAATCGATTGGGAAAATAAATTCAGATCTAAAAAAGAAGGTAAAAAAGTAAAAGGTGTGGGGATGGCAATTGCCATGCAAGGATCTGGAATTGCAAAAATTGATATGGCGTCTGCAACGTTAAAATTGAATGATGATGGATCATTTAACTTATTAATAGGTGCAACTGACATTGGAACTGGTAGCGACACAATTTTATCACAAATAGCTGCAGAAGTATTAAATGTTCCAACTGATGATATAATACCTTATTCTTCAGATACGGATATAACGCCATTCGATACTGGAGCCTACGCATCAAGTACAACATATGTTTCTGGTAATGCTGTTAGAATAGCCGCCGAGAAAATGAAAAAAGAAATTATTAAGGCCGGCGCTGAGTACTTTGAAATTTCTGAAGAAAAAGTTAGTTTTAATGGTAAAGAGATAATTGCTGGAGAAAATAAAATAACTCTAAAAAAACTGGCAGAGATCCTTTATTATAATGAAAATCAAAAACAATTGAGCGTAACTGGATCATATGTAGGTGAAGAATCACCACCGCCATTTATGGCAGGTTTTGCTGAAGTAGAAGTAGACACAGAAACAGGAAAAATCGATTTGCTTAATTATGTTGCTGTAGTAGATTGCGGAACTCCAATCAATCCAAACCTCGCAAAAGTTCAGGTAGAAGGCGGCCTTGCTCAGGGAATAGGAATGGCAATATATGAAGAAGTTATATATGATAAAAACGGAAGATTATTAACCAACAACCTTATGAATTATAAGATCCCATCAAGAGTTGATATAAATAAACTTGATGTTGAACTGGTAGAAAGCTATGAACCATCTGGCCCTTTTGGTGCAAAAAGTGTCGGTGAAATAGGAATAGATACTCCACCTGCTGCAATAGCAAATGCAATATTTAATGCAATTGGTGTTAGAATAAAAGATCTTCCAATTACACCAGAAAAAGTATTAAAAGCATTGAAAAATAAAAAATAAATTTTTCCCCGAGATATGACGAGATATGAATTATTAAAAGAAAAAATTTGAAATTTCTTGAAAACTAATAAATATATTTTTTAACTCTTTCATATATAAAAGCGCCAGGTATTATTCCTGGCGTTATTTTTTACCATGTAAACAAAAAGATACATTTTGAGGTTTCACTTATTTTACAAAATTTTTTATATTATACTACCCTTATTTTATTTCCTCAATATACTTCGCTTCTTTACCAACAAAAACAATTATATACTTTTTCATCGTTTCATTTTTTGTGTTTAATTCATATGATTTCTTGTATTTTTCTATTTGTTCTTTTGCCTGTTTTATTTTCATTTTTAATTTTTCTTCTGTGTATTCTTTTTGTTTTATGTATTTTACTTCTATTATCGCTTCATATGGCACTTCTTCATATCTTTTGAACATTGCTATGTCTATATACCCATTTTCTACTGGATATTCCATTTTTACCATTGCATATGGCGTTAATACTAAATAACTATACATTATTGCTTTTATGTATTTTTCATCTAATCCCATGAATATTCTGTTGTCCATTT
>NZ_AZAX01000007.1:0-52097 GCF_001021175.1 Marinitoga sp. 1155
AAACGAAGTATGGTGCATTTGGATTATACAGTGCAGGATCTACCAAATATACCTTTCAACCGTCTGGAAATGGAACAAATAAATATTATGGATATACATATTATCCTGATGTTAATATTAATGGGAAAACAATACCTAATGAAGAGAATTATATAGGATATTATAATGGTGAAAACAATATAGCGTTTATGGCGACATATGAAAATAAAATTCAAAATATGAATATAAATGGAAGTTTTGAATATGTCATTTCTGGAAGTAAATCACCGGCAAATCCATGGGGAGAATATGCAACATGGACAGAAGGAGGTCAGGGAACAAAATTTTTAGATGATAAAATATTAGAGCATAAATATGATTTTAATTTAAAAGTTGATTATCCTTTTTATGGATTAAAAATATTTAATGGTATGAATTTGAGATATACAAAAAACAAGTTAGAACTTGTGGATACTAATGACAATTATGATATGAAAATGTTTAAACCATCAAATAAGGATGAATTTTATTATAACTTTAATATTGGGGCGGAATATAGATTTTAAGTATATAGGTGAAAATAATGAAAGACATTAGATGGATTCAAAGATTTAAAAATTTTAAAAAAGTTTTTAATCAATTAAGTAATGCAGTTAAGCTTTCAAAAGAAAGAGAGCTTTCTATATTGGAAAAGCAAGGATTAATTCAAAGTTTTGAATATACACATGAATTAGCCTGGAAAACATTGAAAGATTTTTTTGAGAATAAAGGAAACTTTAATATATATGGTTCAAGAGATGCGATAAGAGAAGCTTTTAAAAATGGGATTATAATTAATGGAGATATATGGATGAAAATGATATTAAGTAGAAATTTGACGAGCCATACTTATGACGAAAGTACAGCAGATGAAATAGTTGATTTAATTATTAATCTTTATTATGATGAATTTAAAAAATTAATTCAAAAATTAGAAAGTTTAAAAAGGAATGAGGATTAATGAAATTTGGAATAAAAGAAAAGCTCTGGAAAGATCTTATTAAAATATTTTCTAACAACAAAAAAATAAAAAAGGTTGTTTTATTTGGCTCAAGAGCAAAGGAAAATTTTAAAAATGGTTCGGATATAGATATAGCACTATATGGAGAAGATCTAAACATAAATGATATTATCTCAATTCAGGTTGAAATTGATAAACTTGAAATCCCATATGTAATAGATTTAATAATTTATAATAAAATTGATAGCAAAGAACTAAAAGAGCATATAGATAGAGTTGGTAAAATTTTATACAAAAGAGATTGATTAAATTTTCATAAGTAAAATATGGCCATGAACCACGGCCATATTTTATAATTATTCTTTATTTAATTTCGCAAAATACAGAAGTTCTGCTTCTATAAATCCATCTAGTTCTCCATCTAATACAGCATCAGCGTTTGATGTTTCGTAATTTGTTCTATGATCCTTAACCATTTTATAAGGATACAACACATAAGATCTTATTTGATTTCCCCATGATATATCCTTCATATCACCCATTAACTTTAATTTTTCTTCCATTTTCTTTTTCATTTCAAGTTCAAAAAGTCTGGCTTTTAAAATTTGCAAGGCTGTTGCTTTATTCTGATGTTGAGATCGCTCATTTTGACAGGCAACCACAATACCTGTAGGTAAATGAGTTATTCTAACAGCAGAGTCTGTTTTATTAACATGTTGTCCTCCTGCACCTCCAGCTCTATAGGTATCTATTTTTAAATCATCTGGTCTTATTTCTATATCAATATCTTCATCTAATTCTGGAGTTACTGAAACGGATGCAAAGGAAGTGTGTCTCCTATTTGCAGCATCAAAAGGAGAAACTCTAACTAATCTATGAACTCCTGATTCGTATTTTAATTTTCCATAAACAAAGGATCCATTTATCTTTATTGTAACACTTTTTATTCCGGCTTCATCACCAGGCAAATAATCTATTATCTCTATTTTATATGAATTCTTTTCTGCCCATCTTGTATACATTCTAAGTAACATATCTGCCCAATCATGTGATTCTGTCCCTCCTGCTCCTGGATGAATCGTTAAAAATACATTATTTGAGTCATATTTTCCAGATAATAACATTGCCAGTTCAAAACTTTTTACCTTTGTTTCTATTTCTTTAAGTATTTCAAGAGCCTGTTCATCCATTGAAGGGTCTTCCTCACTAAATTCTATAGCAACCTGAAGATCTTCAAATAAAGATTGGAGATTTTCAAATTCTTCTCTTTCATTCTTTAAGTGTTGTAATTCTCTCGATATTTTTTCTGCACGTCTTTGATCATTCCAGAAATCCGGATCTGTCATATTTTTTTCCAACTCATTTATTCTCGAATTTGTTTTATTTATATCAAAAAGATTCTGAAGATTTTTAAATTTCTCATGTAATTCATCAATTTTTACCTTAACTTCATAATCAAGCATTTTTTCACCTCTTTATTCTAATTCTCTTATGAGTTTTCTTTTTCTCTTTTCTTTTTTCTGCTCTATTTATTACACTTGTATCATTATGAACAAAATTCAATTGATGTATCTTCTTTTTTGTTTCCTCCTCTTCTTTTGATGTATCCACTTTTATTATTCTTAACAAGTAAGAAACAGTGTCATCATATATATTACTTATTAATTCTTCAAATAGAATATATGATTCCTTTTTAAATTCCATTGCCGGATCTTTTTGCCCATAGGCTCTTAAACTAACGGCCTCTTTTAAATGCTCTGTTGCTTCAAGATGTTTCCTCCATCTTTCATCAATTATTCTGAGCATTATAAATTTAGCTATTCTCTGGAACTCATCTCCAAAATCATTCTTTTTTGAACGATATTTATCCCATAATATTTTAAATACCTTATCCTTACATTCTTCAATACTGTCATATTCTACCTTTTCAACTACACCAAACATCTGCAATTTTTTCATTAATTCTTCTTTATCCACAAATTCCTCTTCATTTATGGAAGATTCAACAAGTCTATCGACAACATCCTCAAATATTTCCTTTAAATGTTCATCATAATCTTCCTGTCCTAATATCCAATCCCTATGAGAATATATTGATGATCTTTGATAATCCATAATAGAATCGAGTTCAAAAAGTCTTTTTCTTATAGAAAAATGTATTCCTTCTACTCTTTTCTGCGCATCTCTTATTATTTTACTCAGCAACGAATGTTCAATAGGTTGTCCATCTTCAATTTTTAAAGTATTCATTATATTTTTTAATTTATCGCCACCAAATAATCTTAATAAATCATCCTCAAAAGAAAGGAAAAATCTTGATTCGCCTGGATCTCCCTGCCTTCCAGAACGACCTATCAACTGATTGTCAATTCTCCTACTTTCATGTCTTTCAGTCCCTAATACATATAATCCACCTAATTCTACAACACCTTCACCTAATTTAATATCAGTTCCTCTACCTGCCATATTTGTGGCTATTGTTATCATACCTTTTTGTCCTGCTTGAGCAATAATTTCAGCTTCTTTTTCATGATATTTTGCATTTAATACATTATGAGGAATTCCTTCTTTTTTTAACATATGACTCAACAATTCACTTGTTTCTATAGAAGTTGTACCAACCAGCATTGGTTGCCCTTTTTTATGCCTATCCCTTATTTCTTTTACTACAGCATTCCACTTTTCCTTTTGTGTTTTATATATTAAATCATTTTTATCTTTTCTTATTACCGGCTTATTTGTTGGTATTACAACAACCTCACAATTGTAAATTTGTTTGAATTCATCTTCTTCAGTTTTTGCAGTACCTGTCATACCAGCTAATTTCTCATACATTCTAAAATAATTTTGAAATGTTATCGTTGCATATGTTAATGATTCTTCTTTGACTTTAACTCCTTCTTTGGCTTCAATTGCCTGATGCAATCCTTCAGAATATCTTCTTCCCTGCATCAATCTTCCAGTAAATTCATCAACTATTATAATCTCGCCATTTTGAATAATATAATCTTTATCTCTTTTAAAATAGTGTAAGGCTTTTAATGCATTTAATGTATGAAATAAGAAATGTATATTTTTAGGATCATATAAATTTTCTATTCCAAGCATCTTTTCCAATCTTGCTATACCATCATCAGTTAAAATTACAGCCTTACTTTTTTCATCCAGCGTAAAATCTTCATCTTTTCTTAATTTTCTTGCTATTGATGCAAATTTAGTATAAAGATGTGATGGAGTATCTGATGGTCCGGATATTATCAATGGTGTTCTTGCTTCGTCTATTAATATACTATCTGCTTCATCAACTATTACATAATGATGACCTCTTTGAACCTTATCTTTTAAATCATATACAAGGTTATCTCTTAAATAATCAAATCCAAATTCATTTGCTGTTCCATAAGTAACATCGCATTGATATGCTTTTTTTCTATCTTCGTTTTCCATTCCAGCTTGAATAAACCCGACACTTAAACCTAAAAATTTATATACTGGTCCCATCCATTGTGCATCCCTTTTTGCCAGATAATCATTATGTGTTGCAAGATGTACACCTTTTCCACTCAACGCATTTAAATATACCGGTAATGTCGCAACCAATGTTTTACCTTCACCTGTTTTCATTTCTGCTATATTACCTTCGTGTAATGCAATACCTCCCATTAATTGAACATCAAAATGCCTCATTTTTAAAACTCTTTTAGATGTTTCTCTTACTACAGCAAAGGCTTCTACCAATAAATCATCAACAGTTTCTCCATTTTTCAATCTTTCTTTAAATTCATCTGTTTTATTTTTTAATTCTTCATCCGTTAGTTTTTCCAGGGTATCTTCCAATAAATTGATTTTTTCTACAATCTTTTTATATTTATTCAAAACCCTTTTGTTTTTATCGAAAATCTTTGCTAATATACTCATATAAACACCTACCTTAATATTATTTTTTCTATAAATCTATTATTATCTGATGCATTAATTATTATAAATTCCCCCGGCACAGAATTTCCTATAAATTCTTCAAAAAACGCATTTATATTTGAATACCATATATACAAAATATTGTCCGGAATATCATTTGAATCGAAAATTCTTAAATTTGAAAACTTTTTTGAACTAACTATTAAATATTTCATCAAAGACGGAGCTATTGAAGATATTATCATACTATTTTTGTTTACATATAAATATACAGCAGAACCAATATTTTTATAATAAATAGAATAATAAAAATAGTTCCCAAGAGTTTTTCTTTCTATTCCCCATTTTTTCATTTTATCTTCTATTTTGTCAAGAAACACTTCTCCAGGAATAATTACAGAAATACCATCACCTTTTCTGGAAAAATATTCACTCAAATATATATTCCCCTCATATTTGATCGATTTTAAAATATACATTAATGAGTTACGAGAATATTCGTCTATAGGCGAAAATATCTTTGAAGTAATATTATAAACCTCCGATATCGCATTTAAATTCAGGTAAATTAATGAATCTCCAAAAATTTTATAATTTTTATCAAATCTTGATACGCTTATTATTTTTAATGAACTCTCTACATCAAAAATAATTTCTTTATTATAATAATTTATTTTTACATTTCCAGAAATATTATCAGAATATTTTGACATATATAATTTCTGGAATGGTTCAACTAAATAATTAAACTTCTGATTTTTAAATGATATATAAATATTATCTTTTATGTTCGATTTTATTAAATTAAAATCATCCAACAACTCAAATATCTTCTCTAAAGATATATAATCATTATAAAATATAGTATGTCCCCCTATAAAATAGACTTTTAAATTGAGCTCTTTTATTAAATATTCACCTGTCTGTTTAATATATTCTACCTCATAACTAAAAAGATTTTTTATCAAATTAATTAACTTTTCCCGATTATTGTAATCAGTTATTATATAACCATTAAACTTTTTAAGAAATTTTATTATATCCTGAACAGGATTTATCCAGAAAAAATCTTCAATATTGTATGATTTCTTTGAAATTATGAGAAAATTAGAAGAAATCAATTGATTTATATCTCCCTTTTCATCATTACCCAGATTTTTTGATAAATAATCATACAGTGATTCCTGACCAGCTCCTTCTTTTGAATATAAATATCTAAAAAATGATATATTGTTGAATAATTTATAATAAAATGCTTTAGGATTATTAAAATATATGTATAAATCAAAATTATCCAGTATCTTATAAGAATAAATTAATATCTGAATCAACAGGAAAAATATTAACAATATTTTTTTCATTAAATCACCTCATTTTCTGATATAATAAATTATATCAGAAAAAGTTTTTTAAAATATTTTTTTATTAAAAATATTTTTACAATTAAGGTGATAATATGGATAATACAACTATGGAAAAATTAAAAAAATATAAAAAGCATATTATGAATTCAAAATTTGACATAGGTTTTTTCTTTTTAATAGAAAATTTAAGCAAATTTATAGATTTAATAGATATTGATATATATATATCGGAAAACCCAGCATTTGTACCAGAAAACATATATAAAATAATCAATTTATCAGGAAAATTTAAAATGCTAAATTTAAGAAACATATTCATAACACACAGCCCTAAAAATCAAAAGGTTTGTTTCAGCTACAAAGACAAAAATATAATTTTTAATAATGATTTATTAATCAAAACAGAGAGCGATATCCTTCACTATATTATCCTAAATGCTTCGCAGTTCATATCACTTGAAATTATACATATTTTATTAAAAAGCAGTGCATTATCTTATATAATGTTAAACTCAAAAGAATTCTTAGAAGAAGCTACCAAAAAAGACACCGATATCAATAAATTAATTTATATATATTTAACTGTTATCACAATGAATTTTGGTGGTAATTTTAATAGAGCTATTTTATTTCAAAAAAAAGACGATACTTATGTGGTTTTAAGAGCACTTGGAAGCGCTGATGAAAAAGAAGCTCACCTAATTTGGGAACAACTGGAGAAAAACAATTATAGCTTTAAAGATATAATAAAAAATTTTAAACAAAAAGCATATTTTTCTTCATTGGAAAAAAGAATTAAAAATTTTAAATTAAGTAAATATACTATATTTAAATATAAATTATTTAAAGAATTTTTAGATTATGATACTGCAACAACTATACCTGCATCGGCGCTTCCAAAAAAATTAGTAAAAGAATTAGATATAATAGGAGAATGCGCCATTTGTTCTTTAAAGAGTGAAAATAAAGATTTTGGTTTTATATTGGTTGATAACAGATTTAATCACAAACCAATTTCAAATGAACAATTATATATTTTGGATTATTTTTCCAAACAAACTACTATATTATGGGAAAATAAATTATTTATTGACACTTTAAAATTTGAAGCACAACAAGATTTTTTAACCGGATTTTATAACAGGAGGAGTTTGGACAAATTTATAGAATCTTTAACTCTATCAGGAAAATCTAAGATTGGTATTGTAATTATAGATATAGATTTTTTTAAAGAAATAAATGATACACATGGACATGATAAAGGTGATGAAATCATTAAAACATTATCAGAAATAATTTTTAAAAATATAAGAAGCAAAGACAAAGCTTTCAGATTTGGAGGGGATGAATTTCTATTAATTTTAGATGATATTGATGAAATAAATCTTTTTAGAATTATCAGAAGAATAAATATCGAATTTAGAGAAAAAACAGGAGCTTCTTTTTCCAGTGGAGGAATTGTATGTAAAAATAGTCAAAAAATTTATAAATGCATTAAAATTGCTGACAAATTATTATATAATGTAAAAAGAACTTCAAAAGGTCAAATTAAAATCAAGTAGCTCAAAAGAGCTACTTGATTTTATTTTTTATAAGTATCTCTATAAGCTCTTCGAAAGACATTCCATATGAATATGCTGATTGAGGCAAATCACTTAATTTTGTAAGACCAGGTATAGTATTTACTTCAAGAATATAATAATTTTCACCTTTCACTATTGCATCAATCCTTGCAAAATCCTTTAATTTCATTAACCTGAATATTTTTTGAAAATCTTTTTTTATTTTTTTTTCCAATTCAAATGGTATTTTTGCAGGAATTTCAAATTCGGTCATACCTTCTGTATATTTAGCCTCATAATCGTAAAATTCTTTTTTTGGCTTTATTTCAAGTATTGGTAATACTATAACTTCTTTATTTTTTTCTATTATACTAACAGATATTTCTTTTCCTTTTATAAATTCCTGAATCAACATTTCTTTATATTCCTGTAATTCATGTTCAAGAAATTTTTTATATTCTTTATAATTGTGACAAACATGTATGCCCAAGCTGGATCCGCTTCTTCTTGGTTTTATAATCAAAGGAAAATCAAAAGGCGGTTTAATAAATTTCTTCGTTGATATATAAGCCGGAACAGAAAAATCCTTCTCAATAAATCGCATAAAAGATAATTTATCAAATGTATTTTCAGAAACTTTTGAATTGGAACCTATAAATTTAACCTTTAATTCCTCTAATATCTTTTGCAATGTTCCATCTTCGCCTTCATAACCATGAACCACATTAAATACAAGATCTATGTATTTATATTCTCTTAAAAATTTATCAAAATCATATTTTAAATCATATTTTGATACCATATATCCCAGATTTTTTAACGCTTTTTCAACATTTTTAGCGCTTAATATTGAAATTTCTCTTTCATTTGAATTACCGCCATATATTAATCCTATATTATAATTCATTCAACTCACTCTCTTTAAAAAATTTCTTTTCATCAGGACAATATAACATTTCCTCTTTGTTTTTTTTCTTATAAAACAAATGGCCATTACATGAAGGACATCTATAATCTGAAGGTTCGTCCCAGAACATTTCACCACATTCAGAACATTTGAAATATATTTTCCCCTTTTTACTCTTTAATTTATGAACTTTACTACCACATTTTGGACATTTGCCCCTGGCGGGCAATGGAGCTGTATATTTACAATCTGGATAATTTGAGCAGGCTATAAATTTACCAAAACGTCCACTTTTTATTATCAGGTCTCCACCACATTCAGGACATTTATCACCCGTTTTTTCTTCTTTTCCTTTTTCAGGAAGAATATTATCCTCGGATAAATATACATTATTATCAATAGTTACGCCCAATACACCTTTAGGAAGGCCTTTATTTTCACCACATTCTGGACATTTTAAAAATAAACCATATCTTCCAAATTGAAGTTCCATTTCCACATTACACTTAGAACATTTTATATTGGATTTATAATAAAAATCTAGAGATTTTTCTTTCATTTTCTGTTCTGTTGTATTTAAAAATTTTTCAAAATCCTTATAAAATTCGCTTAAAATACTTTTCCAGTTTGTTTCTCCAATTTCAATTTTATCTAATTTTTCTTCCATATGTGCTGTGAATTTAACATCAACAATATCAGGAAAATTTTTTTCAAGCAAATCTGAAACTATAAACCCAACAAGCGTGGGTATCAAATTACTTTTTTCCTTTACTACATATTTTCTATTTAACAGTGTCGTTATTATAGTAGCATAAGTTGAAGGTCTTCCTATTCCTTTTGATTCCATTTCTTTCACTAAAGATGCCTCTGTATACCTTGATGGGGGTTTTGTTTCATCTTTTTCTGTTTTCAATTCTATATTTTTTAATTCTCCGCTTTTAGGTAATTCGTATTCTTTTTCACCTGTAGAAGAAGACCAGAATTTTTCAAATCCATCGAATTTTCTTTTCCTTCCTATAACTTCAAAAGTATATTTTTTCGATGCATCCATAATAGTATATATCTTTTCTGTATATACCGATTGAGCTGATTGCGAAGCTATAAACCTATTCCATATTAGTGTATATAATTTTAAATTATCACCGGAAATTAACTTTTTCGCTTTTGCAGGATCTATATAAACATCTGTTGGTCTTATCGCTTCATGTGCATCTTGAATCTTTTTCTTTGATTTTTTCACCTTAAAATGCCCCGTATATTCTTTGCCATAATTCTCGTTTAAATAATTAAAAGCTTTTTTTTGTGCTTCTTCCGATATTCTAGTTGAATCTGTACGCATGTATGTAATAAATGCAAGTGGTCCATCAGCAGTTTCTATACCTTCATATAACTTCTGAGCTATTTGCATGGTTTTTTTCGAAGACCATCCAAATTTTGATATAGCACTTTGTTGTAACGTACTGGTTATAAATGGTTGCGGAGGATTTCTTTTTGCTTCTTTTTCTTCAACCTTTTCTATATAAAAGTTTGTTTCTTTTAGGTCTTTTAATATTTCATATTTTTTCTTCTCATTAATACTTTCTTTTTTATATTTTTTCCCATTTATCTTCACTAATGGTATATCCTGATCCATATATTTCAAAAAAATTTTATAAAACTCTTTTGGTTTAAATTTAAATATTGCCCTTTCTCTATCAACCAGAATTTTTAGTGCAGCAGATTGAACCCTTCCAGCACTTGTGTTATAATCTTTCAAAATCCTCCATAATATAGGACTTATTTTATACCCAACTATTCTATCAAGTATCCTTCTGGCCAATTGTGCACCGACCTTTTTATCATCTATCTTTTTTGGAGATTTTATTGCTTCCAATATAGTATCTTTTGTAATCTCAGAAAAAACTATTCTATTTTCTTCATCTTCATCTAATCCCAATAAATAACTTAAATGCCAGGCTATAGCTTCACCTTCTCTATCCATATCCGGTGCAAGATACACTTTTTTCCCTTTTGTTACTTTTTTCAACTCTGCTACAACCTTTTCCTTACCTGGCATCAATTCAAATTCTGGTTCGAAATCTTTTTCTATATCAACTCCAAATTTCTTTTGTGGAAGATCTCTTATATGTCCTTTTGAAGCTACAACCTTATAATCGGATCCAAGATATTTTTCTATGGTTTTTGCTTTCGCAGGAGATTCAACTATAACAACATTTTTTATCTTTTTTGGCATTATTTTTCCTCCATATTCGTAATTTTAATTTTTCTTCCCAGGTTTTTATGATATTCAGTCCAATGTTCATTATTAGACTCCTCAATATGACTTCTAACCTGCTCAATTTTTGAACTTAAATTATCTGCAAAATGCAAAATAAATGCTTCCAGTGTTTTTGGAACAATTGGACTACCCCATTCCAATTCTCCATGATGAGATGCTATCATATGAAGAATCTCATCAAGCATTTTCTTTGGAAATTTATTTATTTTCTTTGCATATTCAGAAACCATATTAATCCCTATTGCTATATGTCCTATTAATTCACCTTCATCTGTTTTTTCAATTCCTGTTGGGGTAATCTTATATTCTCTTGTTTTTCCTATATCATGCAATAGTGCTCCTGCTATAAGTATGTCTTTATTTACAATATTTTTGTAATTTTCTGCTATTGAATTACAGAGTTTAGCAACATCTATAGTATGTTCTAATAATCCATGCTTATATGCATGATGAACATTAACTGCTGCAGGCGCGTATGAAAAATCCTTTTCAAAATTCTTATCTTTAATAAAGATATAAGATAATAATTCTTTTATATGAATATTTTTTATATTATTTATAAAATTAATCAATTCATCCTTTAAATGTTGCACATTTTGAGTAGAAGTTTTTATGAATTTCTCCGAATTTATTTCAGAATCTTTTAAAATATATATACTATAATTTTTCTCCAGATTTAGCTGAAGCCTATTTTCAAAAACTACTATTTTACCTTTTATTCTTATAATATTACCTATATTAATTTTTTCCGAATTTTCTCTTGCATTAAACCAATCAATAGCTCTTAGTCTCCCGGTTTTATCAGTTATTGTAAAAAGCAGAAATTCTTTTCCATCTTTAGTTGTTTGTAGTCTTTTGCTTAAAACTTTACCTTCTATCTCATAAGTTTCATTTGGTTTTAAATCCGATATATATATATCATTTATTAAATCATCAGATAATTGGCCTTTTTCTCTTAATAAATCTCCAAGATTCATACCACCATTTTTCATATTATTCCTCCTCTATATAAATGCGTGGAACCCTTTTAGTTATTTTTGACGTTATATCATAATTTATTGTTCCAGCTAATCTTGCTAGATCTTCTGCATATAGAAAACTTTTTTCTTGCTCTCCTATTAATACAACCTCTTCACCCAATTTTACTTTTTCAATCTGTGTAGTTTCAACTACAAACTGATCCATACAAACTCTTCCTATTATATTACATTTTTTTCCTTGAATCAATACATAACCTTTATTCGATAATTGTCTAAAATATCCATCGGCATACCCAACAGGTATAGTTGCTATAGGAATATTCTGTTTTGAAAAATATGTTCTGCCATAACTTACACTTTCATTCTTCTTTAAAATCCCCACTCTTGCAACAACACTTTTCCATTGCAAAACAGGCTTTAATTTTTTTTCTTTTTTTATATCTGATGGTTGAAGACCATATGTTGCTATTCCAGGTCTTACATAATCCAGTGCGTATTCTGGGAAAAATAATGCTCCTGCTGAATTACAAATATGCTTTATAGGGATATCGATATTTGAATTTTCAATATGACTAACAATATTTACAAATTTATCATATTGTTCTTTAACAAAATCGTCCAGATTATCCGCTGTCGCAAAGTGTGAATATATTCCATGAATATTTATATTATATTCCTTTATTAATGTGATTATATCTTCCATTTCTTCTTCGCTTATCCCCATTCTATTCATTCCTGTATTTATATTTATATGAAATTTTATATTTTTTATTTCTTTCCCAAAATAATCTATAAGTTCTTTTAATTGCTTCAAAGAACCTATTGTATAAATATACCCTTCTATATTTTCTTTTATATATTCAGGTGAAACATAATTAAAAACAAGTGTTTCTATATCTATACCGCTTTTTTTTATTTTAATTCCTTCTCCTAAAAAAGCTACCGCAATTAATTTAATTCCCATATCATAAACAACTTTTGATAATTTCACAGCGCCATGTCCATAAGCATCTGCCTTTAAAACAGGAATAACAGATGTCTTTACTTTTTCTTTAATCAGCTCTATATTATGAATATAGTTTTTAATATTTATTTCCACAAAAGTTTTTCTATCAAACATGTTTGCACCTCCGGTGTTATACACTTACAGCAATTATTCACGCTGCCGCGGGTTTTTGGATTGAAAATAAATATTAATAAAAATTAATCTGAATAATTGCAAAGCAATTATTCACGCTGCTGCGAGCTTTTGGATTAAAAAATTAATTTTTTAATTATCCCACAATTTATATAAAGCTATATAATAATAATGTATAAATATTAAAAAAAAGTTACAAGGAAAATGCCTACATATTTAATATCTAACAAGTGTTATAATTATCCTGGAATATATTTAATTTCATTTTTGAGGAGGTTGATTATGAGAAAAGATTTATATAACTGGAAATATCAAAAAGTAGGTGAAAAGGTTATAGAGAATCTAAAACGCAAAAAACACGATGCTTATCTCGTTGAAAAAAAAGAGGATGTAGTTCCATTATTAAATACCATAATGAAAGAAAATTCTAAAGTTGCTGTTGGAGGAAGTTTAACTTTAAACGAGTGTAATGTTCTTAAATTTCTAAGAAGTGGAAAATTCAATTTTCTGGACAGATATAATGCGTCAAAAGATGAATTAGAAAATATCTATTTTGAAATGTTTAAAGCAGATTACTTTTTATGCAGCGCTAATGCGATTACAGAAGATGGAAAAATTGTACAATTAGATGGGAATGGAACAAGAGTGGCTCCAATGATTTTTGGCCCAAAATATGTAATAATTATAGCAGGAATGAATAAAATAGTTCCAGATTTAGACAGTGCCAATAAGAGAATAGAATACATTTCTCCGATGAATTCAAAAAGATTGAACTTCGATACCCCATGTACATATACGGGAAAATGCGATGATTGTATGTCTCCACAAAGAATTTGTGTTCATAGGGTTATAGTTGAAAGTGGAGTAAGACATCCCGGGAGATTTAAAATCATTCTGGTAAAAGAAGATTTAGGATTATAATTAATATTATAGAAAAGACATTTTAATATATTAAGACTATAATTATTTCGCATACGAAATATTCGTATGCGAAATAATTTTTGATGAGGTGATATTTTGAGTAAATCATATGAAATTATAGTTTTAATCAAAGAATTAAAAGAAGATTTAAAAAAATACGTATCTGAACAATTTAAAGATATTGGTTTAACGTCTTCACAATGGATGTTAATGGGAGTTTTAATGAAAAATGGAAATATGAAAATTACTGATTTGAGTAGAAGACTCGGATTATCAAACAGCACGGTATCCGGAATAATTGACCGTCTAGAAAAACAGGGATATGTGACAAGAAAAAGAGATGAAAAAGATAAAAGAAAAGTTTTTATTGAAATTACAGATAAGTTTAAAAAAACAACCCAAAAAAGTCATATTGACATTCAAAAGAAAGTAGAAGAAAAGCTGAGTAAGATTTCTGACAAAGAAATAAATAAAATTATAGAGGGGCTCAAATTACTAAAAAAGATTTTTCAGGGAGAGTGAGATCATGTTGAAAATAATGAAATATTTAAAACCATATGCACTATTTTTGATAATAGCAATTGTATTGCTATACGTTCAGGCGATTACAAACTTAGCTTTACCTGATTATATGTCTAAAATAGTTAATATAGGTATTCAACAAAGTGGTGTAGAAGACACCATTCCGAAAGTTATTAGGAGCAGTGAAATGAAAAAATTATTTTTATTTATGACAACAGAAGAAAAAAACAAAATATTGGATAGTTATACATATATAAAAAAAGGAGATAGTAAATACACATATCCTGTTTTAAAAAAGGAAAGCGTATACATTTTAGTAAAAAATCCACAAAAGGATCTGGAAAATATATTTAAAAAAGCTTTTTTAGCTGTAAATGCTATTGAAAAGGGTGAAACAGAAGGTTTAAAAATAAATACTAAAAGCAAATTGGATATATTCAAACTATTATTTTTTGTTCCACAACAGCAAAGATTAGATTTTTCAAATAATATATACAAAAAATTCGAACTAATGGGCGACGAAATGATAAAGCAGTCATTAATCATGGCAATAAAAAATGAGTATGAAAAAGTCGGAATTGATCTTTATACATATCAAAAAAATTATATATTTAAAGCAGGAGTTATTATGCTTTTAATAACATTAATAGGGGCATTATCAGCTATAGCCGTTGGTTTTTTTGCATCAAAGACTGCAGGAGGATTGGCACGGGATTTAAGAGAGAAATTATTTACAAAGGTTGAATACTTTGCAGGTGAAGAATTTGATAAATTCTCAACAGCTTCTTTAATCACAAGAACAACTAATGATATAACCCAGATACAAAATGTCATGGTAATACTAATAAGAATTATGTTTTATGCTCCAATTTTGAGCATAGGAGCAATATTCAAAGCTATAGACAAAAGTCCTTCTTTATCCTGGACAATAGCTTTAGCAGTTATTATATTACTTGGAATTATAGGAAGCATCTTTACACTTGCAGTACCAAAATTTAAATTGATTCAAAAATTGGTGGATAAATTAAATCTTGTATCGAGGGAAAATCTGACAGGTATGATGGTTATCAGGGCATTTAATACAGATAATAGAGAAAAGGAAAGATTCGATGAAATTAACATTGATCTGACAAAAACACAATTATTTGTTGGAAGATTAATGGCATTTTTAATGCCGTCAATGATTTTTGTGATGAATGGGGTCGTGTTATTGATAATGTGGTTTGGAGCTCACCAGATTAATCAATTTAATTTACAGGTTGGAGATATGATGGCATTTATGCAATATGCAATACAGGTTATATTTTCATTTTTAATGATGTCAATGATTTTTATATTTTTGCCAAGAGCTTCGGTTTCAGCAAATCGTGTGGCAGAAGTATTGAATACAAAACCAACTATAACAGATCCAAAAAATCCAAAAACATTAACGGAAAATATTAAAGGTATCGTAGAATTTAAAAATGTATATTTTAAATATCCCGGTGGAGATTATGCTTTAAAAAATATTAATTTTAAAGCACTTCCAGGAAGAACTACCGCAATTATTGGCTCAACTGGTTCCGGAAAATCCACATTGGTAAATTTAATACCTAGATTTTATGATGTTGATAAAGGGCTGATTTTAATAGATGGAATAGATGTAAGAGAATTAACACAGAATGAATTAAGAAAATATATAGGCTATGTACCTCAAAATACAACGCTATTTAGTGGAACTATTGAATCAAACATAAAATATGGAAATGAAAATTTGACAGATGAAGAAATGGAAAAAGTTGCAGATGTATCAGAGTCTCTAGAGTTTATTAATAAGCTACCAAAACGATTTAAAGAAGAAGTTTCTCAAGAAGGTAAGAATTTTTCTGGTGGTCAAAAACAACGATTATCAATAGCACGTGCTTTAGCTAAAAAACCGTATATATATATTTTTGATGATAGTTTTTCAGCACTTGATTTCAAAACAGATTTATCTATTAGAAAAAAACTAAAATCATATACCAAAAATAGCACAGTAATAATAGTAGCCCAAAGAATTTCAACCATTATCAATGCAGATCAAATTATAGTTCTCGATGAAGGTGAAATCGTTGGTATAGGAACACATAAAGAACTTATGAAAACCTGTGATGTATATAGAGAAATAGCATATTCTCAGTTATCCGAGGAGGAATTGGCATGAGTAAAGATACTTTAAAAAGACCTGGACCAGGTAGAGGTGGTCCTATGATGAGAGGCCCTGTTGAAAAAGCCAAAGATTTTAAAGGCACAATGAAGAGATTAATAAAATACCTTTCACCATATAAAATACCTTTAATAACATCCATTTTTTTTGCAATGATCAGTGCAATTTTTTCAATAGTGGGCCCAAAAATCATGGGAAAGGTTACAACAAAAATTTTCGAAGGTATAGTTGGAAAGATAATGGGAAATTCCCAGGGAATAGATTTTTCATATATTGGAAAAGTATTGGGAATATTATTGGGAATTTATCTTTTTAGTGCATTATTTGGTTATATACAGGGATGGTTAATGACCGGAATTTCAATGAAAGTTACATATAAATTAAGAAAACAAATAATGGATAAAATACATAAAATGCCATTAAAATATTTTGATGGAACCAATCATGGAGAAATTCTTTCGAGAATTACAAATGATGTTGATACTGTAAGTAATACATTAAATCAAAGTCTATCTCAAATAATAATGTCTTTAACAACCGTTCTTGGAGTTTTAGTAATGATGCTATCAATTAGCTGGCAAATGACACTCGTAACCATTATTATATTACCAATTTCAGGCTTTTTAATGATGTTCATTATCAAACATTCTCAAAAATATTTTAAAAAAAGGCAGGAGTTTTTAGGACATGTGAATGGACATGTTGAAGAGATGTATGGCGGTCATGTTATTGTTAAAGCATTTAATGGTGAGAAAAAAAGTATTGAAAAGTTTATCCATTTAAATAATCAACTATATAAGACTGAATGGAAATCACAATTTTTGTCAAGCATTATGATGCCGCTTATGAACTTTGTTGGAAATCTTGGATATGTTGTCGTAGCAGTTATGGGTGGCTGGTTTGCAGCAAAGAGAATTATTGAAGTTGGTGATATCCAAGCATTTATACAATATGTAAGGTCATTCACACAGCCAATTGCACAGATTGCAAATATTTCAAATGTATTTCAACAAACAGCTGCTGCCGCAGAAAGAGTTTTTGAATTTTTAGATGAAGAAGAAGAAATTGAAGATAAGGATACGCCAATGATCAATATTAAGGGTAAAGTTGAATTTAAAAATGTAAAATTTGGATACACTCCAAATAAAATAGTTATAAAGAATTTCTCTGAAATAATATATCCCGGACAAACTGTTGCAATTGTCGGTCCAACAGGTGCAGGAAAAACTACATTGGTAAAGTTATTAATGAGATTTTATGATGTTAATGATGGAGAGATTTTAATAGATGATCATAATATAAAAAATTTCAAAAGAAGAGATTTAAGAAAAATCTTTGGAATGGTTTTGCAGGATACATGGCTCTTTAACGGAACCATAATGGAAAACATAAGATACGGTAGACTTGATGCATCTGATGAAGAAGTCATTGAAGCAGCTAAAATGGCTCATGTTGATAGTTTTGTTCATGCATTACCAGACGGATACAACATGGTTATAAATGAGGAAATGAATAATCTATCCCAGGGGGAAAAACAATTAATTACGATAGCCCGCGCATTTTTAGCAAACCCAAAAATATTAATTTTAGATGAAGCTACAAGTTCTGTAGATACAAGAACAGAATTAAAAGTACAGCAGGCTATGGAACGATTGATGGAAAATAGAACAAGTTTTGTTATTGCACACAGATTATCAACAATAAAAAAAGCAGATCTAATTATTGTAATGAATGAAGGGGATATAATTGAACAGGGAACACATGAAGAATTACTAAAGAAAAATGGATTTTATGCAAATATGTATAATTCACAATTTGAAGTTGTAGAGAATTTTTAAATGAAAAAATAAGCTGTTTTACTTTTTGGACATGGTAATTTTATAATTATATAAGTTAATATATTTAAACTTTTGTTTTTTTGAGCATATATGATATAATTTTTTAAAAAAAGATATGAGGTGTATTATGAGAAAATATGATGATTATCATAAAAGTGTAATGGTAGAAGAAGTATTAAAGTTTTTAATAACAAAGGACGATGGTATATATGTAGATTGTACAGCCGGTGAAGGCGGTCATATTAAAGCTATCTATGAAAAAACAAATGGGAAGGCAAAAGTAATAGCAGTGGATGTGGATTATGAGGTTCTTGAAATAGCTGAAGACAGAATAAAAGAAATAACAAATAAAATAGAATTTTTCAAAGCTTCGTATAAAGACATAGATATTGTTTTACATGGACTCGGCATAAAGAAAGTAGATGGTTTTTTAATGGATTTAGGTGTTTCAACATTTCAATTAAAGGGGGAGAATCGCGGATTCACATTTATGAAGAATGAACCACTCGATATGAGAATGGATCCCGATTCAGATTTTACCGCATGGACAGTTATAAATGAATATCCCGAAGAAGAATTATCAAAAATTATTTTTGAATATGGCGAGGAGTTTAAATTTGCAAGAAGAATAGCAAGATATATAGTTAATTCGAGGCCAATTAACACTACTTTTGAACTTGTTGAGGTTATAAAAAAAGCGTTGCCTCCAAAGGAAAGATACCGTCGAAAAAGGCATTTTGCAACTAAAACTTTTCAGGCCATCAGAATAGAAGTTAATAGGGAATTCGATAATATTAGAACTGCTCTTGAAAAATTCCCTGAATTTTTAAATACTGGAGGAAGAATTTGTATCATTTCTTTTCATTCACTGGAAGATAAAATAGTTAAAAATTTTTTTAGAAGCAATGAAAAACTTAAACTTTTGACTAAAAAACCTATTTTACCAACAGACGAAGAAATAAAGTCTAACCCCAGAGCAAGGAGTGCTCGCATTAGGGTGGCCGAACGGATTTGAAAGGGGGCTAAACTATGGAAAAACGCCTGAAGTTTTTTCCAGCAATTAATCAACGAACAGTAAAGCAGATAAAAAGCATTTCTGTTTCATTTGTTGTTATTTCATTTTTAGTAATATTAATGATAGGGTTTATCATTGCCACATTAAATTTTGGTAATAGGATACAAACCTTAAAAAATAATGTATCCAGCATGAATTCGAGAATTTTGGATTATCATACGAAAATTCAAACTGTAAACACCGAATTAGAATTTTATAAACAAGCCCTTATCATAATGGAGGAAGAATAATTTTGTGCTACGTAGCCGTTTAACTTTACTCATTATAGTATTTCTATATATCTTTTTAATTTCCTATGTTTTATTTTTAAAACCTTATAATTTAAATGAAAATTACAAAATAAATGAAAGTAGCAAAAAATTAGCGACCTTACTAGATAAGGAAGGTCGTATTATTGCTGTTGACAGAACTATTTATGAGGTATGGCTGGACTTAAAAACTATAAAAAAAAGAAATAAATTAGAAAAATTAAAACCTCAACTGAAACGTTTTTTAAATGAAAATGACTTTAACAAATCTTTTATATTACTTGGAAAATTTGAAGATATATTAGAACTAAAGACATATATCCCGGGCAACATTTTAAAATATTCAAGAATATATAAAACCTATGAAAGAAATTACAATTCTTCATATGATTTGAGAAAAAATATTGGTGAAATTGGGAAAACTGAATATGGCATAGAACCGTATCTATATAAAAAAGGGCTGTTAAGCACACAAAATATTCAATTATCTCTGGATCTGAAAATGCAAAAAATTGCTTATGAAGAACTTTCAAAAATGATTACAGAGCAAAATGCCGAAGGTGGAACTGTAATAATAATGGAAACTCAAACTGGAAAAATCAGAGCAGTGGTTTCACATTATCCGTGGAATATGGCGTTTATGGGATATATTGAACCAGGATCCACCATGAAACCAATAATTTATTCCATTGCCCTTGAAGAAGGATTGATCTCTCCATATCAAAAATTCACATTATCTCCATCCATTTCACCTGTAGATGGAGTTAATTTTACAATAAGCGAAGTCGAAGGACATTCTTTTAATAGTATTGATGTAAAGGATGCAATTGCTTATTCATCTAATGTTGCAGCTGTTAAAGTTATGAAAACCATAAGGGAAAATTTTTCCAATGAATGGTTATATAATAAACTTGATCAAATGGGTTTTGGGAAAAAAACAGGTATAGAATTTAGCAAAGAAATTAATGGGGTTTTTACCAAACCTGATAATTGGTATAAAATTACACCTTATCAAATTGCAATTGGTCAGGGTATTGGAGTTACACCTATACAATTAGTCTCAATATTTAACATTTTTGCAAATAATGGAAAATATGTAAAACCAACATTTTTAGAAAAAAATAAATCAAAAAGTTTTCAGGTTTTTTCTCCTGAAATTGCGAATTTAATGAAAGATTGGTTAAGATATACTATGCTTAAAGGTACTGCCAGAAAAGCTTATAAACCTGGTGTTTTGATTGCCGGTAAAACAGGAACTGCGCAAAAAGCTATATCTGGAAAAGGTTATTCAGATAAATATTATTCACTATTTGTTGGATTCTTCCCTGCATCAAAACCCAAATATACTATTGTTTCTATTATTGATGATCCTAAAAAGGAATATTACGGTGGTGAAGTTGCTGCCCCTGTAGCAACAAATATTTTTTATAGATTAGAAGATTTTAAATATTCAAACAAATTCCAAATAGTTGAAAATTATCTTCCAAATCTAAAAAACATGACACTAACAGAAGCTTTGTTTATTTTAAAAACTCTTGGTATTAATGAAAAAAAAGTGATATTATATGGAAATGGCAATTATGTTGTAAGACAAATTCCTGATATTTCTTATAATATAAAAGACATTGATTTTGTAATATTATACTTAGGAGATGAAAAAAATGAAAAAAATACTGATATTCGGTGATTCTAAGATAAAAAAAGATATGGCATTAAAAAAATTCTATAATATTGAGATTTCAAATATAAGCATTACTCCTGATTCACCTTCTCCTATTGATGAAATAAAAAATAACGTTTTATCTAATTCTTTGTTTGGAGATAAAAAAAATGTTATTATAAAAGATTTTAATAAGTTTAATAAAAAAAATCAAAAAGAAATTTTAGATATTATAAACAACATATATTCTGAAAGTATAGAAAATCTTATTATATTAAATAATACAAAAATAAAAGCAGATTTTGAGGAATTTATAGAATGTTCATTACCAAAACCCTGGGAAGATGAAAAATGGCGAAAATATATAAAAGATATTGTTAGTTTTTTTGGAAAAAAAATTGAGGAAAATGCTATTTCGTACATTTTAGAAACCTATGGCAATGATGACAATTATTTATTCGAAGAATTAAAGAAAGCTGCCATATATTCTGATGAAGTTATAACATTAAATGATATAAAAGAAATCGGCACTACACATATAAATATTAATTTTGAAGAATTTTCATATTTGTTATCTTCCAAAAGAAAAGAAGAAGTATTAAAAATGGCGAAAGATTTTTTATCTTCTCCAGATTTTAATATTATTTCTTTATTAGGTTATTTGTTTAAATACTTTTTTGACCTATATCGTGTTATAATTAATGTAGAACTAAAGAAAAAGTTTAATTGGCCAGAAGTGCAAAAAGTTTCTCAATTAACAAACGTTTCAAAAATGCGCGTGAAAAAATTTTTGGGTGTAAAATTCAAAAATGAAAAGATATTTTATGCCAATCATACTCTTTTTTACAAAAAAAAAGATATTATGAATATTATTATAAAACTTGAAGAATATGATCGTATGGCTAAAACTGGTGAAAAGGGCGATTTAATATTGTTGGATTTAATATATTATATTTGTGGGTGATAATATGAGTCTGGGTAAAAGTATATATGAATTAACAAATTTATTTACTATTTATCGCTGGAATAATAGACCAGCATTGCTGCGATTTACAGAAGCGGATAATGTTTTTCACAGTTTAATTTTAAACTTAATATCCCTTGAGTATTTAAATAAAAAGGGATATAATTTGTCTATTTCTTCTAATATTAAAGCAAAAATATTTAAAGAACTCCCAAAAATTATTCTATCTGATGTTTCATTAGATACCAAAAAAAGGATATTAGAAAAAGATGAAAATATGTGGAAAATGGTTCTGAAAAAAAGTTATGATGAATTGAAAGAAAACAAAATTGTTCAATTTTTCGAATCTGATTATGACATAAAATTCAAAAAATATACTCAATTCATTGATTTAATGGTTTCATTAAAAGAAATGGAAATTAACAGTAGAATATTTCCAGAATATTTTGAAGGTCCAAAGCAGGAAACTGAAAAGAATTTGAGGAAATTGAGATTAAATTTGGAACATATAAATGAATTGGAAAGTATATTAAATTATGTATTGAAAACCTCAACACGATTAACTACCATGTATAGATGGAATAAAAACCACAGAAATGTAAAAAGCTCTGTTTCATCTCATACTTTCATGGTGGTATCTACCGCAATTATATTTTATTATTTGAATAATAGGAATAATGATAAATTATTAGATGAAATAATTATTGCAAGTATTTTGCACGATTTTCCAGAAGCATTTACTGGCGATGTCATAACTCCAACTAAAAAAAAGGTAAAAGGTCTTGAAAATATTATATCAACAATAGAAGAAGAGATGATAGAAGAATGGTTAAAAAAAGATGAGGATACTATAGCAATATTTGAACAATTTAAAAAGTACATGATAAATCCTTTTGATAATGAATATGGACGATATGTTAGAGCTTCTGATCTTTTTAATGCCATGCTTGAATGTGCCATTGAAATAAAATCCGGAAATTCGCAAATATTATTTCGGGAAGCCTTTTTTAATATGAAAAAGGAATTAAAGCAATTTAATTTTGATTTTATATATGAATTAATTGATGAAATTGAAAAATTGACTTTTTTTAACTAAAGCCCCTATAAAATTTTTTAATATAAATTATACGCATTTCATCAAAAAAGGGGGGGTATTATGTTATATTACATAATCATCATACCGTTAATCGCTTTAGGCTTTGCTATGTTTAATTATTATTCGGTTTTAAAACTGGATGAAGGTACAGATAAAATGAAAGAGGTCGCTTTGGCTATCAGAGAGGGTGCAAAAACATTTGTAAATCATGAATATAAAACTATTGGTATATATGTAGTGTTTATCTCTATTCTTCTTATGATTGTAACAGACATAAATGTTGGCATTGCTTTTATTCTTGGTGCATTAATGAGCGGAAGTGCTGGATATATCGGTATGAAAATGGCTACATATGCCAATGTAAGGGTTTCAAACACTGCAAGAACTACTAAAAATATAGGAAAAACACTAAAAGTTGCTTTTCAGGGTGGTAGCGTAATGGGATTGTCTGTTGCTGGATTTGCATTATTGGGGTTAATATTGGTTTATATAATATTTGGTATCTGGCGTGGACAATTAAATAAGGAAAATATAGTTGTAATAAGAAATTGGTTAGGAATAAGTTATATCCCATTCGCTATGACTGTTTCAGGATATGCTCTTGGCTGTTCCATCATTGCAATGTTTGATAGAGTCGGTGGTGGGATTTATACCAAAGCTGCTGACATGGGAGCTGATTTAGTAGGAAAAACAGAATTAAATTTACCAGAAGATGATCCAAGAAATCCCGCAACAATAGCTGATAATGTGGGAGATAACGTGGGAGATATCGCAGGATTAGGAGCTGATTTACTGGAAAGCTATATTGGAGCAATTATCTCTTCTGTTGTTTTAGTATTGTACGCTAGTTTTTTAATATCAAAAGATATTAAAGAAATTTCATATATTACAACGTATAAATTATCAACTTATCCTGTTTTTTTCACAATATTAGGATTGATTGGGGCGATGATAGGAATATTATATGTAATATTTAAAAAGAGTTCTGATAATCCGCATAAGGAACTTAATATTTCGCTATTTTCCTCTGCGGCAATTACTATAATTTTAACCTTTTTTTTAAGCGTCTATTATTTAAAAGATTTACCTCAAGACGAATTAAAATTAATGAATTTCAGATTTGGTGTTTATTCTCCATGGTTATCTGCAATAGTTGGCATTTTTTCCGGTATTATAATAGGTTTATTAGCTGAGTATTATACGAGTGATAAATATAAGCCTACAAAAGAATTAGCAAAATTTGCCAAAGGCGGACCTGCTATTGTAATATCAAAAGGTATGGCGTTGGGAATGAAAAGTGTTTTATATCCTGTTTTTATGTTAATGTTTGGAATCTTAATTGCAGATTATTTTTCCGGTTTATACGGTGTAGCTATGGCAGCAATGGGAATGCTTTCGTTTGTTGCTGCAACGGTTTCTGTTGATTCGTATGGACCGGTTGCAGATAATGCTGGTGGTATAAGTGAAATGGCAAAATTGGATCCTGAAGTAAGAAAAATTACTGACATGCTTGATTCTGTTGGAAATACAACTGCTGCAATTGGTAAAGGTTTTGCCATTGGCTCAGCAGCATTCGCAGCTTTATCATTATTTGCATCCTTTGTTTATTCACAAATAAATCCTTCCATGCAGATTGATTTAAAAAGTTTTTTAAATATAAATCTTTTAAGTCCAAAAACAATAGCTGGAGCATTGTTCGGTGCAGCTTTACCATATTTTTTCAGTGCATATTTAATTGATGCTGTGGTAACTGCCGCAGAAAAAATGGTTGAAGAAATCCGAAGACAATTTAGGGAAATTCCAGGATTAATGGAGGGAAAAAATAAACCAGATTATAATAGATGTATTAAAATAAGTAGTGATGGTGCATTAAAAGAAATGAAAGTTCCAGCTTTAATTGCAGTTTTAACACCTTTAATATCTGGATTCATTTTTGGAACAGATTTTGTAGGTGGATTATTGGCAGGAACAACTTTTAGTGGTGTTATGCTTGCAATTTTCACTGCAAATTCAGGTGGAGCCTGGGATAATGCAAAAAAATATATTGAAAATGGAAATTTAGAAGGTGAAGGGAAAGGTACGGATGCTCATAACGCTTCAATTGTAGGAGATACTGTAGGAGATCCTTTAAAAGATACCGTAGGACCTTCTCTTGATATTTTGATAAAAATAATGGCCGTTACTTCATTAATCACAGTTTCCATATTTAAAATATATCATTTATTCTAAAGGTTAAATAATTACAAAGTAATTATTTAAAAGTTTTTGATTTTTTATAATAAAAAATATTTAAACCTATACCCGCGGCAGCGTGTAACCCTGCAGGTTAAATAATTACAAAGTAATTATTTAAAAGTTTTTGATTTTTGTTAAAATAAATTCTTTGCATATAGCCCACCGCAGGTGTGCTATCTATTGGGAGCGATTATATTGGAAAATTTTAATGTTTTCTTGAGAGAAACATTATTTGGAAAGGATTATTTGAAAATAATAAATAACAAAACTTTCCGTGTAAGAATCACGGAAAGGCTTCTATTTAATTATGATTCATATTTAAATGTATCAAAAGCTTTAGAATCTTTAAATGAATTCGGCTTGATTTTACCGGAAAAAATTGAGTATAATAATGAAAAATACTATATTTATACAGAATATTGGAATGAAGTTCCTATTACTGAAATAAAAATAAGTGAGGAAATTTATTATAATGTTTTATACAGAATTTATGATATCGTCGATAGACTGACACATTCAATGAACTTTATCATTCCATATATTTATATTGAGGATATTTATATCGATGAAACAGATAATATTACTTTAATACCTTCTATTTTTATCCCTAAAGAAAGTCCAAAGATTATCATCAATGAAAAGAACGATGAAAATGGTGTTATAGATGTATTAAAAATTTTAGCAAAAAAATTGTATAATTTAATGAATGTTAAAAATACAAAAATTGAAAAATTTTTAGATGTAATAGAAAAAGAACCCTTTGAATGTGTTCATGATTTATATACATTATTATTGAATTTCTTTAAACATAAAAAACAATTTGAAAGAATAAAAATACCCCATTTTATAGATAGAGAACTTGAGAGAAGAAAAATTTTGAGAGCTCTGGGAAAAAAACATATATTTATTTACGGAAATCAACGAATTGGAAAAACTCGTTTAATTAAATTTATGAATTTCAAATTTAAGGAATTAAATTACACTGTTATCAATGCTCGAAATATAAAAGATATATTTCCTGGATTAAAAATACCTGAAAATATGAATATTTTTTACTTTTTAAATCTTATAGAAAACTTTAAGCAGAAAGAAAAAAACTTCAAATTAATAATAATAGTGGATGACTACCAGGATATTGACATTAAATTTAAAAATTTTATCGAAGAATTAATAAATAAAAGTTTTGATTTTCCATTTTCTTTTATATTGTTATCACATATTCCACCAAAAGTAAAATTTGAAAATACTGAATATATCGAATTAAAGCCTTTTGATAGAAAAAAAACCAGAATATTATTAAAAATAATCCTGTCAACAGATTTTTTAAATAAATATCCAGAAATAATTGATATTATATATAAACTTTCTGATGGATATCCAGGAAATATTTTTCAGATAGTTAAAGATTTATATACCCTTAAAATAATTGAATTTAAAAATGGTGAATACATATTTTATCCAGAAAAAATTAAAAATAAAGAAATAATAGATCTGGCAATAGAAAAAGTTTCCAAAATACCAAAAAATATAAAAAAAGATTTAAAAATTTTATCAACTTTAGGATTTAGATTCAATCAAAAAGATATTGAACATCTGGAAAATTTTTTCCACATGTCTTTTGATAAATCAATATTATATGCTCTTGAAAAAGATATATTATTAAAAGAAAATGATGAATATAGATTTTTTAATTTAATATATCAAAATTTATTTCATGAAACTTTAGAACAAAATGAAAAAGAAAAAATACATATATACTTATCTAAAAAAAACACATTGCTCAAAAAAAAGATATTTCATTTAAAAAACGCAAATAAAGTAAAAAGTGCTATTGCTTTAATTATAAAAGAAATGAAAAAATCTTTATTTAAATGGCAAAATTTAAGTTTTATAGATTATGGATTTAATGAAATAAAAAACATGACAGAAAATATTCCTTTTTCTGCAATTGCTATATATCTTTCTAAAAAATATTTTTTTAATGAATATAGCGAAGACATGAAACAATATATTGAAAAAATCAGCAAAAGTAAAATTTATAATTATATTGCCTATTTATTTTTAAAATTCTCTGATGAAAAAAAATTAAGCGAACTTCTTCTTCAATGGATAAACGATAAAAAAACATCTGATTACAAAAAATCTCTTTTCATATATTTTTATTTAAATTTAAATTTTTCATCTCTTGAAAAAGAAGATTTTTATAATTATTACCTTAAATTTGAAGAAATTTTTTCACAATATACACATTTACCAGGATTTAAAACAATTAAAGGTATGATTTTAAATATGCTCGGAATAAAGACTGAAACTGATTTGCCTGAATTATCTTTAAAATATTATAATGAAGCTTTGACAATATCTTTAGAAACAAATTATAAACGATTAACACAAATAGTATATGTAAATATAGCTATATTGTATGAAGGTCTAAATTCAAATTTATCAGAATATTATAATAAAAAGGTTCTGGAAATATCCAAGGAAATAGGGGATTATCATACATACAATAGAATCCTTATTAATATTGCAAATAATAAATTGTATAAAGGAGATATAAAAGAATTTTTTGAATTGATAAACCGCGCAGAAAATTATTCAAAAATAAATAAAGATTATAACAGTTATATTTTAGCTAATGATATAAAAAATTATTATTTTCTATATGCTAAAGATTATTCAAACCTGAATAGCAATATGAGAAAAATAGAAAACTATATAAAAAATAAAAAATTCTTATCAACAAGCTTAAAACATATAAAAAATAATATTTTTGTTTTAAAAGCCTTTTTTGATAAAAATAAGACATTGTTAAGCAATAAAAAATATAAAGACATAATTTCTAAAAATGAATTTTTTCAAAATTTATACAACCTTATGTTCGAAAAAAATGAAAATCTCATTTATAATTCATGGCTATTTTTCAAAAATAATCCTTTAATATATTTAAAAGAAGAAATGGTTAGTATAACTGCTAAAAAATTAGCCCGTTATTCATTTAACAGCGAATTTGAAAAATGGGTATTAGACTTAATCACAGAATTCAAGGATAAAAAACTGTCTCTAGCCATGTTATATGAAGGGTTAGGATTATTTTACAACGTAAAAAATGAAAAATTCAAATCATTAAAATATTTAAGAAAAGCTCAAAAAATTTATGATGATTTAATGATGAAAAACAAATTTGAAGAGATTAATTCCTATTTAATCAACCATTTTAAAATTCCAACATTTACTTATGAAGAAATCTATTCTTTGAACTCTAAAATAGAAAGGTATCATTATAATAATTTAATTTCAAAGATTCATTCATATGAAAAAATAAACAATTTGATTATAGATTTATTAAAGTCGGATTCTCCAAAATATCTGGTCGATAAAATAGGAGAATATTTAAGAGACAAATATCCTATAAATGAAATATTAATACGTATAATAACCAATGATTATGAAGTGGAATATAACTTTAATTTTAAAAGTGAAAACGAATTAAAAAAAGATCAATTTAACACAAAACCTTTAAGATTATCATATATTTCAGATTATAAAGATTACAAATATCATATTTATCTATCAAATACAAATATTGAACTTTCTCAGAAAGAAGCTGCTGATATACTGGATAATATAATCATCATTGAAGATGTTCTATATTCAATTCTAGATAAGATTACTCATTACGAACACAGCATCGTTGATCCTTTAACTTCTGCATATACAAGAAGATATATGGAAAATAAATTAAAAGAATTATATGGACTATATGAGAGATATAAATTTGATTTTTCGGTTATTTTAATTGATATAGATGATTTTAAAAAAATCAATGACAAATATGGACATCAAAAAGGTGATGAGGTATTAACCGAATTGGTAAATTCTTTAAAGAAAAATTTAAGAGAATTTGATATGGTTTGCCGATACGGTGGAGAAGAATTTTTAATTATTTTACCAAATACCAATATTAATGATGCTGAATTGATTGCAAAAAGACTTATAAAAGATATAAATACTGATTTATTAGAAAAAACCAAACTAAACATCACATGTAGTATAGGGGTTTCATCAATTACCACTACTATTAAAGAACCTAAATTAAAAAATATAATAAAAAATGCTGATGACGCTTTATATAAAGCAAAAAATAGCGGCAAAAATAGAGTAGAGGTTATGAGAGGAGTCTAATTATGCTAATTGATTTACATTGTCATAGCACATTTTCAGATGGAACACTATCTCCAAAACAGCTTATAAAAAAAGCAAGTAATCTTGGAATAAAAATATTTTCCATTACAGATCATGATACAATTGAAGGACAAAAAGAAGCTATTTATTTTGCAAAAAAAACTAATTTAAAATATATACCTGGCGTTGAAATAAATGCTGAATTCCCAACATTAATGGATATACTCGGATATAATATAGATATAAATGACGATTATTTAAACTCAATACTTAAAACAATTTATAATAAAAGAATTGAAAGAAACAGATTAATGATAGAATTATTAAAAAAAGAAGGTTTTAGAATTGATATCGAAGATCTTGAAGGTGTATCGCTATATACAATTGGGAGACCTCATATTGCTAGAATTCTTTTAAAAAAGGGATATGGAACCTCTGTGAGTCAAATTATAGAAACATATTTAACCAGAGGAAAGAAATGTTATATTGAAAGATTTAAATTTTCACCCAAAAAGACCATTAAAGCCATTAAAAAAGCTGGTGGTTTTGCTGTGCTTGCACATCCAAAAAAATTAAGATTATCAAACATTCAATTAGAATCTCTAATCATTGAATTAAAAGATTATGGACTCGACGGAATTGAATGTTTTCATTACTCAAGTGATCCTCATTATACAAACTTTTTAATTGAATTGGCCAGAAAAAATGGTTTATTAGTTACGGCAGGAAGTGATTTTCATGGCTCAAATAAACCCTTTGTTTCATTAGGGCTTTATATTGAAAATTTTGTTATACAGGATACTATTAATTATTTTGTTACAAATTATTATAAAAAAAGCTAAACTTTTCTTTCATTATATCCGATAATATAATTAGGAAATTTATAATCAGGAAAGGATTCCTATGGGGGTGTAATTATGGGAGAAATGAATAGAATAAACAGTGATTTTTCCAGTTTTATAGATTCGCTTACAAAAGATATTGAATTTCCGAAAAAGGATAATAACCAAGATGAAAGAAGAAATACTTTAAATGTTCAAAAAAATGTTCGTGATTTATCCAATATAAATATTAAAAAACTTTCAAAAACTATTGAAGAAAAACTGAACAAATTAAAAGAAATATTTAAAGGTGAGGTAAAATTCGAAGTAAATGATGATGTAAACATGATTATAGTTAAGATTGTAGATAAAGATTCAAAAAAAGTAATAAGACAAATTCCTCCGGAAACAGCAGTAAAGATGGCAGAAATGCTTGATAAATTAGAAGGAATTTTCTTAGATGAACGTGCGTAACGGAGGTGATTAATAATGAGTGAGAATAGTTATCTGGGTTCTTTCCAATTTGGTGGGATAGCAAGTGGTCTGGATACATCATCTATAATAGATCAATTGATGTCTGTTGAGAGAAAACCATTGGAAAGATTACAAAATGATTTTGAAAAATTACAACTACAACAAAAAGCATGGAAAGAGGTTGATTCTAAACTTAGTGATTTTTGGGACTTTCTTGCCACATTTAAATTAAAAAGTAACCTTATTCCAAAAAGTGTTCAGGTAAGTGATGAAAATGTTTTATCAGCTACTGCATCAACATCAGCAAGCAATACAAATTTTAAAGTTAAAATTAATTCTTTGTCTTCATCTACATCATTTACACCTACAAATACATTAGGAAACATACCTGACTTAACAACACAATACTACCAGTTAAACGGAAGAACAACTCCAGTTGCTGGTTCATTTACATTAAAGGCTCTTGATTCCTCTGGAAATATAATGGAAAGTGTCACAATAAACTTTTCTGGTACAGATACTATAGGAGACATAATAAATCAAATAGACGCAAATTCAACTTATTTTACCGCTTCACTTAACAATGGAAAATTAAGAATTGAAGAAAAAGCCGGCCAGGAAGGGTCTGTTTCAAGCATATTGTTAGGTGATTCATCTGATACAAGTAATTTTACAGAAGTTTTTAATCTCGAAGGTTCTGATTTTGTACCTGGAGGAGCAACAGCAGGATATATAGAAAGCACCGTTCATGCTGGAGCAGTAAATACCTCAAAAATATTATCCGACATAAGTTCAGATGTTACTTCGGGGATCATAAGAATTAACGGAACAGAAATAACAGTAAGCTCTACAGATACATTAGGCGATTTAATTGCAAGGATAAACGCATCAAATGCTGATGTTATAGCATGGTATGATGAAAATGAAGATAAATTGATGATACGAAATAAAGAAGGGGGTCCTCAATCAATAACAATTGAAGATGGCGATTCAACAGGTGCAAATAAGACAAATGTATTAGACGATTTATCCTGGATTGATACCAGCGGAAATTATATGGGTACTATTATTCCTGGTACCGCTGCAAATGTTGAAATAGACCTGGATGGTGATGGCACTGCTGATTTAACCAAAACCACATGGGGAAATACTGTAGAATACAATAATGTCACATTGAATTTGAAATCAATTTCCTCAAATTGGATAGATGTTCAGGTTACTCAAGATGCCGATGCTACTTATGATAAAATTAAAGAATTTGTAGACAAATATAATGAAGTTATAGGTTATATTTATGAAAAACTAAATGAAGAGTCGGTAAAGCCAGAGAAAGGTGAAACATTGTCTGAAGATGATAAATTAAAAGGTGTTTTAAAAGGTGATGACAATTTACAGAATATATTTGATTCATTAAGAAATATGGCTTATGGGGTTATTTCATGGTCTTCTAACGTAAATGCCAAATATAGTTCATTATACGAAATTGGAATAAATTCAGGAGATGCTGGAGGAACATATGAAAACACCATGAAAGGAATACTCCAAATTAATGAAGATAAACTTAAATCAGCTATTCAAAATAACGCTGAAGAAGTGTGGAAATTATTCGCATATGAAGATGATAATAATAAAGGTATCGCTATTAAATTCAAAGATTACATATGGGATACTACAAAATTTGGAGGTACAATAGATCAAATATCCGGTACTACCGGGACAATAGGGCTTGAAATGAGAGATATTGCAAAAAGAATGACTTCATTAATCGATCAGCTTCAAAGAAAAGAAGCTTATTACTGGCAAAAATTCTCCGCAATGGAACAATCTGTATCTCAAATGCAAGCACAGGGGTCATGGATTACAAGTGCATTTATGAAATAAATAAATAATTAAATAAATAAATAAATAATTAATAAATTAAGGTAGGCAATTGCCTACCTTAATTTATTAATTATTCTTCTTGCATTATCTTCATCTTTTATCATCTGATTTATAAGCTCCTGTTTGCTATTAAATTTTCTTTCTTCCCTAAGAAAATGCAATACTTCAACCTCTATAATTTTATTATAGAGATCACCAAAATAATCCAAAAAATAAATTTCAACCTTAGGCTTTTTTATGTTTTCATTAAATGTTGGTCTTAATCCAACACTCATAAGTCCATAAAATTTACGATTTGTGTTTTTCACTCCACCTTTTACCAGATACACACCATATTTTGGATATATAACTTCCTCTTTATAACGTATATCTATATTCGCTGTAGGAAACCCTAAACTAAATCCAATATGTCTGTCTTCATATACTGGTCCTTCAACACTCCAATTTCTTCCCAATAAATTATTAGTTTCTTCAATCTTCCCATTAATCAATGTTCGTCGAATAAACGTTGAACTTATCCTTGTTTCTGAGGTTTTAATATCTTTTAAAACTTCTACCAAAAAATTCTTTTTATGTTGTTCAGATAACAAATAAGAAACATTTCCCTTTTTATCTTTCCCAAATGTAAAATCTTCACCACAAACAATAGCCTTCATTCCATTATGTAACAAAAAATCCAGATATTCACCATGCGTAATATGAATAACATCTAACAGATCAAAAACTTCTGTTTCAAACCCCATCTTCTCAAGCAACTCCTGACGCTTATATGAAGGCAAAATTACACCACTAAATTCTCCAAAATACCTAATTGCCGGATATTTCATAATATAAGCTTTTGGTATTAAATTATTCCTTTGTGCAATTTCCAACGTTTTTTTTATAATAACCTGATGACCTTTGTGAACGCCATCAAATGTACCTATAGCTACTGCATAATTCATTATTAAAACTCACCTCTATATAATTTTTATTAATCAAAAAATAATTGTGCCAATTTATAATATTCAAAAGGTACTAATTTTTTTGTCGCTACCCCATATTCAAGAGGGATAGATACTATTTGATTTCCTTTTAAAGCAACCATCCTTCCAAAGTCTCTATTTTTTATGAGATTCATAGCTTCAACTCCATATCTTGTCCCTAAAATTCTATCAAAAGCCGTAGGTGTTCCACCTCTTAAAAGATGACCTAATACCACAGATCTCGTTTCATAACCTGTTCTTTGTTCAACTATTTCTGCTAAATAATGGGCTATTCCCCCTAGTCTAATATGCCCAAATGCATCAATTGTAGATTTATCTGCAACAACCTGTTCCAATTCAGTTGGTTTAAATCCTTCTGCAATAGCTATAATCATATATTTCTTTTTCTCCATTCTCTTATTTATGTAATTAATAATCTCATCTATGGTCATTGGAAACTCTGGTATCAAAATCAAATGAGCCCCAGCCGCCATTCCAGCTTCAATAGTTATCCATCCTGCTTCTCTACCCATCAACTCAACAATCATAACTCTCTGATGTGATTTTGCAGTAGAATGCAATCTATCAATAGCATCAGCCCCGACATTAACAGCAGTATGAAAACCAAATGTATAATCTGTATTTGAAACATCATTATCTATTGTTTTTGGAACTCCTACAACAGGATATCCTAAACTTGACAACTTTGCAGCTACTGATAAAGTATCATCTCCGCCAATAGATATTAAAGCATCTAAGTGCATTTCTTTAAAATTCTTTTCAAGCAATTCTCTGCTTTCTTCTTCTTTAAAAGGATTTACTCTTGCTGTTCCTAAAATCGTTCCTCCTAATATATGAATTCCTTCAACATCATCATTATCCAATTTAATCATTTCTCCTGTTAACATACCTTTCCATCCATTTAATATACCATACGTTTCAAACCCTTCACCAGCTGCATGAACAATTCCTCTTATAACAGCATTCAATCCTGGACAATCCCCACCACCAGTTAATATACCAACTCTCATTTTGCTCCCTCCCCAAAATAAATAATATGACTATAGTTAATTACAAGCATATATTATTATACCAGAAATTTCCCAATTGCGAAAATTATTATAATGTTGTAATTTAGTTAAAATTATAGTATAATATTTTATGAAATAATTAAAGGAGGACTTAGTATGAATGCTAAAGTAATAAACTCGATTCTTGAAGCTTTTTCAAGAACATTTAAAATGGCAACAAATAATATGGATATAGTAATTCAAAAACCTGTTGTCGACAAAGGGGATAATAGGTCATACGAAGTTGTTGTTACTATAGGATTCATTGGAGATTTAGACGGCAACATTCACATGGGATTATCAATAGAATCAGCTAAAGTTATTGTTTCTCAAATGATGATGGGAATGCCCGTTGAAAAATTAGATGAAATGAGTTTAAGCGCACTTGGCGAATTGGGAAATATGATTTCAGGTGCAATTGCAGTAAATTTAGAAAAATTGGGATATAAAATAAATATCACTCCACCTTCAATAATGCATGGAAATAATATCATTTTTATAAAAGATGGTATATCATTAAAATTTCCTATGAATATTGATAATAAATTCTCAGAAGAATTTTTTGTAGTATTAAAAAGCTCGATATGAAACAAAAATTTGATATCAAAGTGTTTGCAAATTTAAATCTAATACTCTTCTTTGCTTTAGCTGTACTTGCCAATATATTTATAGGATTCATAATCGGTTCAATCTTATCATCATTTACACAAAATGATTTGTGGAAAGTGCTTTTTTTGTTTTTAGGAGTGATTTCGGGATTATATAATGGCATTATTGAATTGCTAAAGGAGGCAAAAAAACAGAATAATGAATTCAGAACTAAAAGCAAAAGCAAAAGAGATAATAATAAAAATAATAATTCTTTCGATAATTGAGTTTTTGATATTAATATATTTTTTTAAATTAAATACTTTCTTAATTTTTATCGGCAGTTTTGGAGCAATAGCTGGAATTTTAATGATAACCGAGGAAATTAATACATTATTAACCAAACCAAAACACAAAATTACAAAAGGTTATATGATTAGATACGCTTTTTTTGGTATAATCTTGCTTGTTGCAGGATTAATTTCAAAAGACGGGTTGTTTTTAGCATTTTTAGGTCTTATGAATATGAAATTTGCAGCATTTATTTCACCAAAATAATGGGGAGGAATAATGATGACTCAAAAACAGAAAAAAACTTTAAAGATTTTATTTTTTATTTATATTATAGCTGGACTTATCAATTTTATATTTTTTCCTTCAGCTAATTTAGAGGGTGTTGGCTTGAGATGGACATATTCTTTTGGTGAAAATCCATCATTTTTAAACACCATTAACCCCATGACAGTCATTATGTCAGTAGTAATTATACTTATATTAATATTGTTTGCATCTAGAGTGAAATTCGAACTAATCCCTGGTAAAAAGCAGGCATTGGTAGAAGCTTTATTGGAATATTTCTGGGAATTAGTTGAAGATGCTGTTCCTAATAAAAAGTATAGAAAACCAATATATGTTATTTCAACAACATTATTTCTATTCATATTAATTGCTAATTTAATTTCAGGAATGCCTGGAATAAATGTTACGCCCATTGAAAACACATTAAAAATTGGATTATTTACTGATACCTGGTATACACCGACTTCAGATTTAAATACAAACGCTACCTTTGCTGTTATGGTTCTTGTTATAAGTCATATATTTGCCATATCATCAAAAGGATTTACCAAATGGTTAAAAATGTTTATTGATCCAACACCTTTGTTATTACCTTTAAATATAATTGGAGAACTGGCTAAACCTGTCTCGCATTCTTTGAGGCTTTTCGGAAATATTTTCGGTGGAGGAATATTGGTTTTAATTATAAGTTATATGTTGAAATATTTTGTACTGCCTATATTTTTATGGGGATTTTTTGGCATATTTGTAGGATTAATACAGGCGTTTGTTTTTTCTCTTCTGGCTATAGCATATATGGGTTCATTACTTGAAGAATAAATCTTAAAAAATAATCTGGTTTATTTATTAAAATTTAAAATTTTTAAGGAGGTTGATTAGAATGGCTATTGAACAGGTTGCACAGGAAATAGTAAATTCTGGTAATGAAGCTGCATTAGGTACTGGTTTATATTATCTCGGTAAATTTATTGGTGCCGGTTTGGCTATGGGTATAGGCGCTATTGGTCCTGGTATTGGTGAAGGTACTGTTGGTGGTCATGCTATGGACGCTATGGCAAGACAACCAGAAATGGCTGGTTCATTGACGACTCGTATGTTACTTGCTATGGCTGTTACTGAATCTACAGGTTTATATTCTCTTGTTATTGCATTATTGATGTTAATAGTATTACCATAATTTCGGGGTAAAAATCCCCATAAAAGGGGGTGTAATATATGTTAGATTTTAATTTTACATCAATAGTGAATTTAATAGGCTTCACAGTATTGGCATATTTTTTATGGGTTATGCTTTATAAACCTTTCTTTGAAATAGCTGAAAAAAGAAGACAACTGGTGGAAAGTGAATTAAACCAATCAGAAAAATTACGTAAAGAGGCTGAAGAGAAATTAAATCAGGCTAATTTAGAATTAGAAAAAGTAAGAAACAAAAAAGAGAGTATAATAAAAGAAGCTGAAGATTTAGCCAAAAGTATAATTTCTACTGCAAAAGAAGATGCTTTAGCCGAAAAAAATAGAATAATTTCTGCTGCTGAAAAGGAAGCTCAGGAAATAAAGGAAGAAGCTTATAAAGATATACAAAATAAAGTAGTATCATTATCAATAGCTATAGCTTCAATGATTTTAAAGAAAAACATCGATGAAAAAGCAAATGAAGAAATAGTAAAAAGAGCATTTGAAGCTTTAAGTAAGGGTGAAAAATTATGAAATTTTCTATTTCACTCGCAACTCGATATGTTGAGGCATTTATAGAGTTCCTTTCAAAAGAAAATAAACTGAATAAACTCGACAAATACGTTAAAGCATTAAAAAATGTTGTAGATAAAATTAATAATGATTCTCTTTTCTATGATTTAATAGGAAATCCTTTATTACCAAAGGATTATATTGTTATGCAAATAGTAAAAGTTGCAGATATTGATGATAAGAATTTTAATAGATATATCAAAGTTCTTGTATATAAAAATAGGCAATTAATGATACCCATAATATATACATTATTAGAACAAAAAAATAATGAATTAAAGAAATTGGTAAAAGTTGATATAACTATACCTTATAATATCAACGCAGATATGATAAGCGAATTAAAAAATATAATACATCAAAAAACAGGAAGAAATGTTATTTTAAATACAAAATTAAACGAAGATTTAATTGGTGGTATTCAACTACAGTTAGAAGATAAAATATTTGATTATTCAATAAAAGGTATTCTGGAAAAAATCGGACGCGAGTACGCTTCCAAGCGGGGGTGATTTGTTTTGAGAATAAATCCTGATGAACTTGAAAAAGTCATAGAGGAACGCATCAAAGCTTATGAATCAGGTGAAATAAAAGAAGTTGGATGGATAATGCAGGTTGGTGACGGCATTGCCAGGGCATATGGTTTAAAGGATGTTATGGCAAGTGAATTGGTTGAAGTTCACACCGATACCGGAGAAATAGTAAGTGGGATGGCATTAAATCTTGAAGAAGATAATGTTGGTATAATCATTTTAGGTGATTATAAACTTATCAAAGAAGGAAATAAAGTAGTTAGAACAGGCAAAATTGCTCAGGTCCCTGCAGGCGAAGAACTATTGGGAAGAGTTGTTAACCCGTTAGGCGAGCCTTTAGATGGAAAAGGTCCAATAAACACTAAACATACAAGACCTATAGAATATAAAGCTCCTGGTGTAGTTTTAAGAAAACCTGTTGATACACCTTTACAAACCGGTCTAAAGGCTATTGATACAATGATTCCAATTGGCCGAGGACAAAGGGAATTGATCATTGGAGATAGACAAACAGGTAAAACAGCAATTGCTATAGACACAATAATTAACCAAAAGGGTAAAGGGGTTAATTGTATATATGTTGCGATAGGTCAAAAAGCTTCTTCTATTGCAAGAACTGTAGCTAAATTAGAAGAATATGGTGCTATGGAATATACAATAATTGTTGCTGCTAGCGCAAGCGATCCAGCATCATTGTTATACTTAGCGCCTTACGCTGGTGCGGCAATGGGTGAATATTTCATGTTCAACGGAAAAGATGCACTGGTTGTATATGATGATCTTTCAAAACATGCTGCAGCTTATAGGGAATTATCGCTATTATTAAGAAGGCCACCAGGACGTGAAGCATATCCTGGAGATGTGTTTTATTTACATTCAAGATTATTAGAAAGGGCTGCCAGATTAAACGAAAGTTATGGTGGTGGCTCATTAACCGCATTACCTATAATAGAAACACAGGCAAATGATGTTTCAGCTTATATTCCAACAAATGTTATTTCTATAACAGATGGTCAGATTTATTTAGAACCATCATTATTTTACGCCGGACAAAGACCTGCTGTTAATGTAGGTTTATCTGTTTCAAGGGTTGGTGGTGCTGCTCAAATAAAAGCTATGAAACAGGTTGCAGGTAGTTTAAGGTTAGACTTAGCTCAATACAGAGAATTGGAAGCTTTTGCACAATTTGCAACAGAATTGGATGAATCAACCAGAAAACAATTAATCAGAGGAGAAAAACTATCTGAATTATTAAAACAGGGACAATATGTTCCTATGGAAGTTGAAGAACAGGTTGCTGTTGTATTTGCTGGTGTTAATGGATATCTTGATGATATCCCAACATTAAGCATAAATAAATTTGAAAAAGAATTCTTACAATATTTAAAATCAAATAAACCTTCAATATTAGAGTCTATAAAAACCAAAAAAGTTATAGATGAAGAACTGGATAAAGAGCTTAGAAAAGCTATAGATGATTTCAAATCAGCTTTTCAGGCTTAGGGTGGTGACAACTCATGAGTCGAGGAAAACTTAGGATATTAAAACAGCGTAGAGCCTCAACACAATCCACAATGAAAATAACCAAAGCCATGGAAATGGTTGCTGCTGCGAAAGCTAATAAAGTTGTCAAAGAAATTTCTTCATTGAAAGATTATGCGCATTATTCTGAAAAAATAATGAAAAAAATTGCTCCAGTAGAAGATAGCATATACACTTCAAAAAAAGAAGGAACTTTGATTGTAGTTATTACACCAGATATGGGATTATGTGGAGCTTTTCCAATGGAACTTACAAAAGTTGCAAATGATTTAGCTAATAAAACAGATGATTTTATAGGTTTTTATAATATTGGTTCAAAAGGTGAAATAGAGCTAAAACAAACAGGAAATTTATTGCTTTCAAGAACTAAATTATATGATGTACCAAAGCAGGAAGATGCTGAATATATACTGGACGATATTATCGATATTATAGAAGATAAAAATATAGGTAAAGTAAAGGTCGTTTATGGTGCATTTAAAAATGCTTTAATTCAAAAACCGGAAGTTGTTGAGTTATTACCTATAAATTTTGAAGGTTCAATGGATCCAAGATTCGAATATGAACCTGATTCAAAAGAATTATTTGAAGAAGCTGCTTATTTATACTTATTGTCCAAAATGTATTTAATTATATATGAAAACAAAATAAGTGAATTATATGCTAGAAAAAATGCAATGCGTAATGCTACTGATAATGCAAAAAATTTAATTGAAAAGCTCACCCTTGCATATAACAAAGCAAGGCAAGCTTCTATAACCCAGGAATTAATAGAAATAGTAAATGGTGCTCAGGCATTGCAGGAAGAATAATATTGGGGGTGTAATAAGTGGAAAAAAATGTTGGAAAATTAGTAAGTATAATAGGCCCCGTTGTGGATGTTAAATTTGAAACAGGCAAATTACCGGAAGTCTATAATGCTCTTGAAGTAATTAATCCATATACAGATAAAAAATTGGTATTGGAAGTTGAGCAGTTAATCGGTGATAATACAGTAAGATGTGTTGCTCTTGATTCAACCGATGGATTAAAAAGAGGACTTGATGTTGTAGATACTGGAGCTCCTATTAAGGTCCCTGTTGGTGATGTAACCCTTGGAAGAATGTTTAACCTTTTGGGTGACCCCATTGACGAAAGAGGTGATGTTGAAGCTAAAGAGTACTGGTCAATACATAGAGAGCCTCCAACAATTAAGGAGCAATCTACAGATATCGAAATACTGGAAACGGGTATAAAAGTTATAGATTTATTAGCCCCATTCCCAAAAGGAGGTAAAATAGGATTCTTTGGTGGTGCTGGTGTTGGTAAAACCGTTCTTGTTATGGAACTTATAAGAAATATTGCAATTGAGCATAAAGGGCTATCATTATTTGCCGGTGTTGGTGAAAGGACAAGAGAAGGAAATGACCTATGGTTGGAAATGCAGGAATCAGGTGTTTTACCAAATACAGCTCTTGTATTTGGACAGATGAATGAACCGCCGGGAGCAAGATTCAGAATAGCATTAACAGCATTAACAATGGCAGAATATTTCAGAGATGTTCAGAAAAAAGACGTATTATTATTTATAGATAATATATTCAGATTTGTTCAGGCTGGTTCAGAAGTTTCAGCTCTTTTAGGGCGTATGCCATCTGCTGTTGGATATCAGCCAACATTAGCAACAGATGTTGGTCAATTACAGGAAAGAATAACTTCAACAAAAGATGGTTCTATTACATCAGTTCAAGCAGTTTATGTTCCAGCTGATGATATTACAGACCCGGCTCCGGCAACAACATTTTCACACCTTGAAGCAACTATTGTTCTTTCAAGGCAAATCGCTGAACTCGGGTTATATCCAGCTGTTGATCCATTAGATTCAACATCAAAAGTACTGGATCCTTCTGTTCTAGGGGAAGAACATTACAAAGTTGCCAGGGGAGTTCAACAGGTATTACAGAGATATAAAGACTTACAGGATATAATTGCAATTCTTGGTATAGAAGAATTATCAGAAGAGGATAAATTAACAGTTCAAAGAGCAAGAAAAATTCAGAGATTCCTTACACAACCATTTTTTGTTGCGGAAAAATTCTCTGGAATTAGCGGTCAATACGTAAAAGTCGAAAATACAGTAAAAGGGTTCAAAGAAATATTAGAAGGAAAATACGACCATATTCCTGAACAGGCATTTTATATGGTTGGTACAATAGAACAGGCAATAGAAAAGGCAAAGAAAATGGGAATAAAAGTCTAAGGAGGGGGTAAAAAATGTTTAATCTAAAAATAGTAACCCCCAGAGGAATAAAAGCTGAAATAAAAGCAAAATATGCCGAATTCACAACAGTTGAAGGTGGAATAGGAGTTTTAACAAACCGACTTCCCATAGTTGCAAAACTCAAAGTTTCACCGTTAAAAATAAAAACAGAAGATGATAAAGAAGAATTATTTGCAATTCATGGTGGAATAATCGAAATGGATGGAAAAGAAATGATAATACTTACAACCGCTGCAGAAAGACCTGAAGAAATAGACGTAGAAACTACCATGAAAGCTATTGAATCTGCAAAAGCTAAATTATCTCAAATAGAAAATACAGCTGAAAAGGCTAAAGTTCAGGCAGAAATTGAAAAAAATATGGTAAGAATATCGATAGTAAAAAAATAAGGCGCTTTGCGCCTTATTTTTTTACAGTCTATTAATATTATAAATGAATTGGAATAAACATATAATTAAATAATCCATAATCATTTTCTGTTTTTTTAAAATTAATATGTTATAATTAAATAAAATACTTTCATTGGAGGTGTAGTTATGCTTAAAAAACTATTTACTGCATTATTATTGCTATTATCTTTAAGTATTTTTTCAATTAACAATTATTTTTTCAATTTAAATACAATCAGTATAAATAATACGAATGTATATATTTCTAAAAATTTATGGAATATATCAGAAGAATCTAAAATTGGCTTGTGGATATCCATGAATAATTTTAATGTATTCCCAAAATTAGGAATCAATTATAATGACGAAATAACATTTTACAAAACTCAACAGATTTTTTTTAAGAAAGTGAAACTAAAAACTGGCGAAAGAGTTTTTGACCTGGATATTGGATATGATTTAAACAATAACTCCTTTATTTTATCGACAACAATAAAAAAATATAAAAATGATTTGATTTCTAAAAATTTTTCATATTCATATACTTCTGTATTTAAAAGTGGGAGTGAAAAAAGAGGTATAGCTTTAAATAAAATATTAATACCTACAATAATAAAAAGTTCCATCTTTTCAACGGATTATAATGAGTATTATATATCAAATTATTCATTTCAATTACAGAGATATTTTACATTACCCTTTATAATAGGTATATCTGAATTAGGATACTCTTTTTCAATTCCTATTGGTATTTTTGAAAATAGATATTTATCAGGATATTATTCATATGGTATTTTATATAAAGATGAAATTTCACCTTTTTTAAATTTTCAAACACCTATAAAAATAAATAAAAGCGATTATTATTTTGGCATGCAATTAAAAATGAAAGAAAAATCGAATTTTATCGTATTTTTTTCAAGACTGGATATGAATAACACATTTAGTTTAATATTTACAAAAGACGGAGGGAGTTTTTTCTTTGAATTCTGAAATCGGGATATACATACATATACCATTTTGTAAAAGTAAATGTCTATATTGCGATTACCCTTCAACGACAAATATTAATATACAGCAAAAATACTTTAATTATTTAATGAAAGATATAGAATTGAATAAATATGATGGAAAAATAAAAACAGTTTTTTTAGGTGGCGGAACCCCATCTTATGTTGATATTAAATATATAGAAAATATTTTTAAAAAATTAAATATTACCGATGCTTTCGAAATAACGATAGAATCAAATCCTGAAACATTAACAGAAAAAAAATTATATAATTACAAAATGCTTGGAATAAACAGATTAAGTATGGGTATCCAAACATTTGATAATAATATTTTAAGAGCTATGAATAGACAATATAACAATGAAATAATAGAAAAAAAATTTAATCTAGCCAGAAAATTTTTTTTTAATATCAATTTTGATTTTATTCTTGGATTACCTGGTGATAATATGAATATTTTAAAAAAAAATTTAGAATTAATAGAAAAACTACAACCTCAACATGTTTCTTATTATATATTTGATGATAATCATCCTACGCCATTAAAAAGCTTATTGGACAAAGGTAAAATGAAATTACCAGAATATGAATTTATTGAAGATGGTTTTGACTTAATAATAGAAGAATTAGACAGAATGGGATATAAAAGATATGAAATATCTAATTGGTCAAAAAAAGGATTCGAATGTAATCACAATTTAATATATTGGAATAATGAAAATTACTATGGTTATGGAATTTCCGCAGGAGGACATGTGAATAATATAAGATATACCAAAACATCAGAATTAAAAAAGTATTTTAAATATCTTAATGAAAATAAGATACCATATGAATATTATAATGAAAACACCTTATTAGAAGAATTAACGGAAGAATTATTCATGGGTTTAAGATTAATAGATGGAATTAAAGTGAAAAAATTAAAAACAAAATATGGGAAATTATATGAAAAATTTTTCAAAAAACTTATTCAAATGGTTTCAGACTTAATTAAAGTGGATAACAGAATTAGATTGTCAAAAAAAGGCCAGGATTTATCTAAAATGGTATTTGAAAAAATTCTTGAAGTGAGGGAAAATATAGAATGGATATGAAAGAAAAAGTGGAGGAATATATAGCAGATTTATTGAACAAAAGATTTGACAAAAAATCTAATTCCGAAGATTGGGATGAATATTTTATGAAAATAGCCTTTCTTGTTAGTGAAAGGTCTTCATGTGCACATCGGAAAGTTGGTGCAGTAATAGTAAAAAATAAAAGAATACTGGCGACTGGATATAATCAACCTCCATCAGGGTTTCCTCATTGTAATGAAATAAATTGTATAAGAGATGATTTAAAAATAAAAAGTGGAGAGTATCAAGAGATTTGCTACGGACTTCATGCAGAACAAAATGCATTAATGCAGGCTGCAAAATTCGGAATTTCTACTGATGGAGCTTATATATATGTAACACACCAACCATGTTCTATTTGTGCAAGATTAATAATTAATGCTGGGATAAAAAAAGTGATATATGGTGGTAATTATCCTGATGCATTAACTAAGTTATTCTTTAAACAAACTGGTGTAGAATTTAAGATGATGAAAAAATAGCCTTGGAGGTGCATTATGCCTAATGAAAAGTATTTCCCTTATTTAAGAAAGGATAGACTGCCAAATGTATGGTGCCCTGGTTGCGGAAATGGAATTGTTATGAAATCTTTCATTGAAGCAGCCGGAAATTTGAATTTAGATAAAAATAAAGTTGCTGTCGTATCTGGTATTGGATGTTCATCGAGGGTTACAGGATACCTTGATTTTAATACATTACATACATTGCATGGAAGAGCAATACCATTTGCAACAGGGGTTAAATTAGCCAGGCCTGATTTAGAAGTTGTAGTTATGGGTGGAGATGGAGATATGCTGGCTATTGGTGGAAACCACTTTATCCATGCCTGTAGAAGAAATATGGATTTAACAGTAATACTTTTTAATAATACAATTTATGGAATGACTGGCGGACAATATTCACCTACCACACCTTATGATTCTATGGCTTCCACGGCCCCATATGGTAATATTGAAAGTACATTTGATCCTGTTCAAATGGCAATATCTTCAGGTGCAACTTATGTAGCAAGAAGTACAGTATATCATTATACCCAGAGTGTAAAATATATAGAAAATGCCATAAAACATAAAGGTATGTCTGTTGTAGAAATAGTTTCAAATTGTCATACATATTATGGAAGATATAACGGAATGAGTAAACCTTCTCAATTTATGGACTATTTTAAGAAAAATACTATAATGTTAAATAAAGCAAAAAATATGAGCAGTGAAGAACTTGAAAGTAAAATTGTTATAGGTGAATTTTATAATAACAAAGACAAAAAAACCTATCTTGATTTATATGAAGAACTATCTGAAAAATTAGGTGGTGTTGTGAAATGAACATAAAAGAACCAAGAAGTATCAGAATTAGCGGAATGGGCGGTCAGGGAAATATACTTATGGGTCTTATTTTAGCAGAATCTCTTGTTAATGAAGGATATTGGGTAGTTCAATCCCAACATTATGGAGCTCAGGTTAGAGGAGGCTTATCTTTTTGTGATGTGTTATACTCAGATGAAGTTATTGATTATCCAAAAGCAGAAACATTTGATATATTATATATCATGAATGATATAGCATTTCCACATTTAACTATGATAAAAAACAATGGAATAATTTTTTATGATAGTTCATATATAAAATCACTCCCTCAAACTGTATCAAGAATTACAAAGAAAATAGTTGCCATTCCCGCATCAAAACTTGCATACGAAGAACTTGGGAATACAAATGTAGCAAATATGATAGGACTTGGTGCAATTGCTAAAAATTGTGAAATTGTTAAATTAGAAACATTAATTAAAATTATGAAAAAACGGGTAAATCCAAAATTTTATGAATTAGATGAAAAAGCTCTAAAGATTGGTTATGAATATAGCAACAAAAAATATGAAATAAAAATAAATGATAAAAATGGAAGAGGATTTTAATGAGAAAATTTTCAAAAAGTATTTCTTTTGCAATTAAAGGATTATTTGAGGTTTTTAAAACTCAAAGAAATTTTAAAATTCAAACTTTTTTTGCTTTAATAGCCTTTACGTTATCTTTTATACTCAACCTAAATGAAAGTCAGATTTTATGGATATCATTGGCTATATTTTTCGTTTTAATTTTAGAAACAATAAACACATTAATAGAAAAAATGATGGATTTGATACATCCTCATTACAATCCTATCGTAGGACTAATAAAGGATTTAGGTGCTGCTGCTGTACTAATCGCAGCATCTTTTTCTATTGTAATTGCAGTTGTAATATTCGGTGGTAAAATTTTTAATTGGCCCCCAAAATATGGTATAATAATAGGCATAGCATTTATTGTATTTATAATAACTGGGAGTTTGTTTAAAGGGAGGGAAAAAAATGACCGATAATGTAATAAAAGTTTTAATTGTGGATGATTCTGGATTTATGAGAATGGTATTAAAAGACATAATTGAAAAACAAAAAGACATGAAAGTTGTTGGAATAGCAAAAACCGGACTCGAAGGAGTAGAAAAAGCGATAACGCTGAAACCAGATGTAATAACAATGGATGTTGAAATGCCTGAATTAAATGGGCTTGAAGCGGTAAAATTAATAATGAAAAAAAATCCAACCCCTATTATTATGGTTAGCAGTTTAACCTCAAAAGATTCTGAAATAACAATAGAAGCTCTGGGAAATGGTGCAGTAGATTTTATACAAAAACCAGCTGGAAGCGTTTCATGGACATTTAGAGCAGTAGCGGATGATCTATTGATAAAAATAAGAAATGCTGCAAAGATAGACCCAACAAAATTAATGAAAAGATCTACATTCAAAGCAAAAAAACCCAGAATAACCTCCCTTCTAAGAGGACAAAAAATTGTATTAATTGCATCATCAACAGGTGGGCCAAGATCATTGGATACTATAATTCCAAATCTCCCAAAAGGAATAAATGTGCCTGTGGTGGTTGTACAACATATGCCTGCCGGATTTACAAAATCTCTTGCAAATAGACTAGATAAAGTTTCAGAGTTGAAAGTAAAAGAGGCTGAAGATAATGAAGAATTAAAACCTGATACGGTATATATTGCACCTGGAAGCTATCACTTGGGATTGAAATCAAAAGGCTCTAAAATATATACATATCTGGATTCATCGGATAAAATAAATAATGTAAGACCTGCTGCTGATTTTACTTTTGATAAAGCTGCCGAAATATATAAATCAAATATAGTAGCAGCAGTCTTAACAGGTATGGGTAAAGATGGAGCAAAGGGTGCATTTAAAATAAAGCATTATGGGGGGAAAATAATTGCAGAATCTCCAAAAACGTGTGTTGTATACGGTATGCCTAAAGCAGTTGTAGAAGAAAATTATGCTGATTTTGTTTTGCCAAATTATGAAATAGCAGAAAAAATAGTTGAGTTATTAGGAGGAAAATGATGAAAAATCGGTTTATTTTAATCTTATTGATTTTATTACCTCTTGTATTATTTTCAGTAAAAACATTTATTTATACTATAAAAAGTGGTGACTCTTTGGAAAAAATAGCAAATAAATTTAATATTCCTTTATCTCTTATTATTGATTATAATCCAGATTATGCATATAAGAAATATATATATCCTGGCGAAAACTTATTAATACCAGAAAAAGCTATAATGATATATCGTGTTAAATCAGGAGACAATTTAAGTTATATAGCAAAAATATTTTTTTCTGATGCAAGTTTAATAGCTGAATATAACAATATAAAAGATCCAGATCTTCTTTATATAGGCCAAAAATTAAAAATTCCATATGAATACATTGGTTTAAGCTTTAATAAGCAGGTTGATGTATCATGGCCTGTATGGGGCGAGATCACATCGTTATATGGCTGGAGAATACACCCTATATATAACGAAAAAAGGTTTCATTCTGGTATAGATATAGCTTTAAGCGAAAGTGCGCCAATATTATCTGCAGTTAGTGGAAAGGTTGTTGAAGTAAAAAAAGATAATGGGTATGGAATATACGTAAAAATAAAAGCAGGGAAACATTATTATATATTTGCACATATGTCAAAAGCACTTGCTACAGTGGGTGAAATCGTTAAAAAAGGTGAATTAATCGGAAGAGTAGGTTCAACAGGAATATCCACTGGCCCTCATGTCCATTTTGAAGTTAGAACATTAGCGGATAAATCCGTAGATCCATTGGGTTTATTACCAGGATTTAAATATGCTCATGTATCAATAGAGAAACATTATATGGGTGGTAATTAGACATGAGAAAATTATTAATATCAATATTTTTACTTATTACATTATCCTTTTTTTCAAAAGAATTATATCTTCAATGGAAAAAAGTGGATAATAATAATTATATTGAGAAAAACAATAATGTTTTTCTCAATATTTCTTATTTAGAAAAGCTTGGATATACAATAATGGGAACATCAGAAAATATGTTTATATTAAAATTAGATGATACGTGGTCTGCTGTTGTTTTTCCAAAAGCCGAAGTTGCTATTATAAATTCTTCTGAAAGTATTTCACTTAATTCTGAAGATTTTATGTATATTAATAAAAAATATTTTGTAAAATTGGACATTCTTGCCAAAATAGCTAATCTTGAATATTTTAAGAATTCTAAAGGATATTACTTAAATTATAAACTTGCAAAATTGAAAAGTATAGACGGTTTTTTAATGCAGGATAGATTAAGGATTATAATGGAATTTTCAGCTAAACCAGAAAGATTTGAGATATATCCATTAACAGCTGTTCCAGGCTATTTAATAAAAGTTTTTGGAGTTGAAATCCCCGAAGTTTCCTTTTCAAAAGAATTCAATAATAAATTTTTAAGCAGAATTAAAGCTATGCAGCATTCGCAAAAAGAAATATGGGTGACTATAATACTTGGAGCAGAAGCAAAAAAATACACAAAACTGGAAGAAAATGGTCGAATTATGCTGGATATAGAAATGACAGAAGATTTTACAAAACCTGTAGTTGTCATAGATCCAGGGCATGGAGCGTTTGATCCGGGAGCACTTGGATATCTTGGAACAAAAGAAAAAGATATGGCATTAAAAGTTGCATTAAAAACAAAAGAAATACTTAAAAACAAAAATATAAGAGTATATCTTACCCGTGATACTGATAAATTTATAGAATTATATAATAGAGCAAAAATAGCAAATGATTTACATGCAGATCTTTTTATAAGTATTCATTTGAATTCATATCTTGAAAATAGAAGTGTCAGGGGATCGGAAGTTTATTATTTTTCTTTTTCTGATGACAAATATGCAAGAAAAATTGCAAGAAAAGAAAATCTTGATATGAATGATAATAAAGATATAATACAATCAAGAGTTATAGAAAAGAAAAACTCTATACCTGAAAGTAAAAAAATGGCAGGGATTTTAAAGAAATATATAGAAAAAAATAAAATACCATTTAGATCTACAAATGCCGCTGAATTTGCTGTTTTAGCATATACAAAATGTCCAGCTGTGTTATTTGAATTAGAATTTTTATCAAATCCAATTGTAGAAGTTAACTTTATTTCAGGGAAATATGTGGATTTATTTGCAAAAATAATAGCCGAATCAATTATGGAATATTTTAATGTAAAGTAAATTTTAACAAATTAGTTGCGAAAAATTTTCTTGATTTATATCATATCTTATGTTATAATATACCTCGGAAGTTGTTCCGGCGTAGCTCAACGGTAGAGCGGGTGGCTGTTAACCACTAGGCTGGGGGTTCGAATCCCTCCGCCGGAGCCATAAACAAAATCCCCTTAGGGGTTAACAAAACGTCCAGTATAATAACTGGACGTTTTTGTTTTATTGTTTGTATTTAAATATATTATTACCCATCCTTCTTTTAACCTTTTTTGATTTGACCACATGAGTATAATATGCACTTTTCAAAGAAAAGCTGGTATATCATAAAAATGCCATTTTTAGTTAAACTTAGGCTGTCCACTGCTTTGGGGTAAGATCAATCTTCCTCTATTCCACCGCCTATTTCAACGAAATTTAAAACCCCATAACTCATTGAAAATTTTGCTTTATCAACAAATTCGAATTTTAAATTTCCTTCTTCAATAAAAAGTAATGGGTTTATGGAAGTTATAGAAAAAATGTTAATAGAAATAACTAAAATAAATAATATAAGTAACTTTTTCATTTATTTTCCTCCTTACTCATGTTGATCAATTTCCTGATTTTTAATTAGTATTTTTTCAGTGTTCAAATTCATTACGGTTATGGTTAGTGGAGATGGAAAATAATTTTACAATAAAATCATTTTATCTTTGACTATATATATTTCCCTTGGAAATCCAACTAAAAAATATATATAATCATTCAATAAAGTATATTTTCCATCTCTATAAGCAACGGTATCCACAAAAGCATCTATTCCTGGTAAAGGAATTGTCTTTGCAATTTCTAATTTATCCACATCGTATAATATCATATATGCCCCTTTAAAATGTATAATTTTTATATTAAGTTACATTCAACTAAAAATTATTATTTTCACTTATTCAATTCACAATAATTTTAGCAAAAAAATAGTCAACAATATAAAGTAAATTTTAGGTAAATTTATAATCAACTTTTGTTTTCTTAAATTTAATAAATTTACATAATTATTTTATCATCTGATATATTTTTATAGTTAATTTTTTATTTAATGTATTGATGCAATTTTATATTCTTGCTATTATTTGATGTTAATGATTAATTGGTTTTATGCTATTTGATTAATTCCAATAACCTTTCTTCATTTTCTTTTGTTGTTTTTTTGAGTATTTCTTCTGTTTTTTTGTCTGCCACTATTTTTCCTTTTTTTAACACTATTATCTTGTCTGTCTTTTCTATTTCACTTACGTCATGACTGGCTAAGATTATCGTTTCCCCTTTTTGCGATAATTCTTCCATTATTTCGTATATTTTTATCTTTGTTTCTATATCTACACCATTTGTTGGTTCATCCAGTAAATATATTTCCGCTTCTTTTATTAATGCCCTTGCTAAATTCAATCGCCTCTTCATTCCTGTTGATGCTTCCATGTATTTGATTTTTCTGTTTTCGTATAGCCCCATCT
>NZ_AZAX01000008.1:0-73415 GCF_001021175.1 Marinitoga sp. 1155
TAATTTTAGCAAAAAAAAAAAAGAAGTCAACTATACCATGTAAAATTTAAGTAAAATTATAATTGTTTTTTATTTTCTAAAATTAAAAATTTTCACATAATTATTATATCAACTGATATATTTTTATTTTTATTTTTTTGTTTAATTTCAATAACATAATCATCTTTTTGTGTGTCATATCCTTTTATTTTTATTTTTCCTCTATCTGGTATTATAAACATTCCTATTGTTTTTATTAATGTTGTTTTTCCTGCTCCATTTGGTCCAAAGATTGTTACTTTTTCTCCTTTGTTTATTGTAAGATTTATATTTTCCAGTGCTTTTATTTTGTTTTTATATATTTTTGTCAAATTTTCGGGGGAGCAAATCGCATCTTCTAAGCCATCATAATCTTCAAAAGAAATAAAAATAGGTAAATATTTATCTTTTATTTTTTCAACTATATCTCTTAAAAATGTTGTTTTTCCACTTTCTACATCCTCTTCATTATTTAAAAAAAGGTTTTTTACTTCAAAATTATTTGATCACCTGATATATTAATTATCAACTTAATTATTGAAAATATACTGTAAATTTTTTTATTTGTATTGACTTTTCTTTTTTTTTTTTTATATAATACTTGTGAATAAAATTTTAAAATGAAGATTTAGTATAATTTTAATTTAAAAAGGGGTTTTTGTATGTATTTGATTGATGCTACATATATTTCTAATTTCATTCTTATACAAAAAGATAATAAATTTAATACATTGAAAAAGATTCCGATTTCAACTTTATCAAATAAACTTATAAAAGATATTAGTTTCTATAAAGTAAAAACTAATAATAATGTAGAAGTACCATTACCAATATTAAACAATAAAATTATCAAAATAAAAAATAAATTAATATGTGCAAATGAATTAATGAAACAAATTCCACTAAAGTAAACTTTTCACAGGAGGTGGCTTTATGGGCATTAGAATGGATGCTATTTATGAAGGGAATGTTAGTGGGTATGGACATGTTAATCAAGGAAGATACGTTACAGGTTCAGAAGCATGGGAAAAATTTCAACAAAGGAAAGCTCAAAAAATTGAAGAATTTAACCAAAAAGGCATTGAAGGATGGAAAGAAACTAAAGAAGCAGCAAAGTGGGGAGGAATTGGCGGGGCAATAGGATATCTTGGATTGGCAGCCGTTAGTTCTAATCCAATTACGTTATCAGGGTTGGCTGGAGGAATAGTTCTTGGAGCAATCGAAGGAACAATAACTTCTGATATAGCTTCGTGGGGTAAATGATAATGAATAAAAAAATATTATTTAAAGTTATTAAAAGTATAAGCCCTTTAATATTATTAACCGTAATAATTAAAAAATTTAGTGATTATCCAGTTTCAACAAAAGATCTTATAGGATATATTTTAATTTTTAGTTCCATTTTATTTGTGATGTTTAATTTACAGGAAAACTATAACATTAATAATAAAATAATAACTAAACAACTTATTATTTTATTTGTTATAAATAATTTCTTCTTTTTATGGGGGGCTCTGCCCGTGGTTATGGCTATGAATATAGTTTCTATTTTTATATATTTTGAAAAATTACCCGGCATGAAAAAAGATTAATAAAAATATCTCCAAGAAATATTTCAGGAGAAAGAAATACTCGTTGAATTTATTAACATGCATCAATATTAATAAAAATGCCGGAATTTCCGGCATTTTTATTATTTCACCTTTGTTGGATGTCTATTCTTGATGAAATCATTGTTTCCAAACCAAAACTTTCAGCAACTTTTAAATACTCAGAAGTTTTTAATAATCACCCAAATTTTGTGATTTCAAATACCAATCCTGTAGAAATATCTTTTAATCTTATTATATCCTGAAGCGTTTTAAAGGATTCATCCAACAAAACAGTATATTTCGTTAAAAGGTCTTTTACTGCGGATTCACTTCCAACAGGTAATGGTTGTTCTATTGCTACTACGTTAAGATCTTTAAATACATCAAGTATTTTTTTTACTTCATAATGGTTAAATATACCTTTAAAATCTATCCATATTTTGTATTTATCAATATTTGCTTTTAATATATCCAATTCTTCTAAAGATATTTTTTCAATGAATTCAATTTTAATCATTAATGCATCTATTAATTCATCATAAACAGCATATCCCATATCATTATAAAAATATAATTTTTTCATTTTCTTCTTTCCTTTTCCTTGGCATTGCGTATTCACCCCTTCCAAGATTTGGATAAAAAATAAGAAAGTGATATCATAAAATTGAAAAAAAGAAAGGGGTGTTTTTTAATGAGAAAACGAACTAATTATGAACCTGAATTTAAGTTTGGCTTTTTCAGCAAAGCTGAAAAGATTTATTTTTCTTTATTATAAAATCATTTAATCCTATTAACTGCTGTAAGCAGTTAAAGAATATCTTTCTGATGATTCATTAACTCTAACATATTTTGCTTCGCAAAATAGAAATAGGTAAAAATTTTAATTATATAAAATATTTTTTATCTTCGATAAAAATGGGTTAAAAAATATAAAGATTCTAATTATGATGATAACGTGTTTCATTTTAAAAAAGGTCGTCCTAGTTCTATGATTTCCGATATTTCTAAATCATGCTGCGCAAGCTGTATGATTTTTTATTTTATAAATTTTTATATATATTTTTATGTTTATTTTTCTTATTTGGTTTTGCGAAGCAAAATGCTTTGGTATTATTAAGTCTAATTCAAATAATACTAATGATTCTGTTGTTTTAGAGAAAAAACTTAAATATTATGAACAATCGTTATGATTGTCTTCTTCTTGAAAAAGAACTTCTTATTAAAATGCAAGAGGATGAAATTAATTTTTTGAAAAAACAACAACAACAGAAAAGAAAGTAACTTTTATTGGTGATTTGTTGATTATTACATGATGCTTTGCATCATGATATTTTGCTTTTTTTATTTGTTTTAATATATATATCTTTTAAATATATCTTTATGATTTTTTAGTTTGAAAACAAACTAAAAAACTTATGGTGTTTCTTTAAATTATATGCTTAATCATTATAAGATTAAACGTAGCACTTTCTATTTTAAATCAAGATTGTTTTTTACTGTTAATCGTTATAGTAGGAAAAATAAATGTTTTAAAGGTTATTCTTTGAATACTAAAGGTGAAAAGATTTATGATGTGCATATTAAAAAACTACTTGTTGATTTGTTATCGATTGATGATCCTAACATGCTCCGCAGGTTTTAGGATTTTTTATTTTAATTCTTAATATTTTTTTCTTGATTAAAAACCAAGAAAAAACTTTCTGTTGTATTTAAACAAAAATACGGTATTATTATTAATCACAAAAAAATTCATAGATTAAGAAAAGAACTCAATTTAACTCGAAATTATCATCGTCATTCAAAACATCCTAGAAAAAGACCTAAAAATCATAATATTACTGGTCCTAATCAGTATTGGGAAGATGATATTAAATTTGTTTTTTAATATTTATGGAATAAATATTATTATGTTTTTTTATAATTATATTTTTTATTTCCTTATTTCTTTGCGAAGCAAATGTTTCGGATTTGTTGGTATTCTAAGTATTATTGATTTTAACATGCTCATTATCATTCGCAAATATTTTGATTTTCAATTAGTATTTTATTCTTTAATAAATAAAATTAAAAATTTTATTTATTAACAGGCTATTAAATTTAGAAATGCTATACCTCAAAATTTAATTATTAGAACTGATAATGGTCCTCAATTCAAAGCTAATATTACTATAATTTTTGGCAAAGCCAAAAATTATTCGGTTTTTATTTTAATAATTATTTTTCATTAAACAGCTTTTCGAAGAAAAGCCGTTTATGAGTGATCTCAATATTACTCATGAATTTGGATATAAAAACAACCTAACATGCTTCGCAGATTTTAGGATTTTATTTTAATTCTTAATACTTTTTTCTTGATTAAAAATCAAGAAAAGCTTTTATTGAATCATTTCATTCTTCTGTCCAAAGAGAATTTGTTGAATATATTTCTTTTAACGATATCGATGATGTTTATAATTATTATATTTCCTATATTTATTTTTATGATCATTTTTGCTTCGCAAAAAATAATTTTGATTTTTATAATAATTTTTAATGCTATTCATATTTTAAAATAACTATATAGTTTGTTTATAAGTAATATCTATTTATTATACTATTTTATTTTTTCGCTTTTCGAAGAAAAGCTGCAAAAGGTCTTTAAAGTACCTTACTCCCGATTTCATTTTTTATCTTTTTAATGATAATTTCAATGATTTTATTTCGTCTTATGATTTTTCTGATTTTTTCGTTTCTGTGAAAAAATGAGTTTTTCTTATTTTTTGTCTAATTTTCGGGGGTCAAGTCGCTTTCTCCATCTTTGGTATCCTCCTTTCCGAAAAGAAGGATATCATTATTTCTTTATCCTTTTTGTACATTTTTGTTCATTTTTATTTTCCTCTTTTTGTTCTTTTTTATTTTACCATTTACAACATCTTTATAATGCAAGATCGGATATAGTAGAAAATAAAATTTTATATAAAATACTTGGAGAATTTATTGCTTGTTTGAAATTGAAAAATAAAAAATATACTAAATTTATTGATTTTACTTTAGAAAATGATAATATTTTACATTTTTGGTCATGGGGAATTGATGAAAGTAATTTGGAATTAAAAGTTTATTTATATACAATAATGAGACTTTATAAAAAAAAATGTAAAAAGGATTTTATCAATAACATTTATAACTATTTTGATGCTGAGAAATTAAAAAAAATTGATTTGCTTTCTGAATATTGCGACTATTTAAATAAGAGTTCTGTAAATATATACAACGAATTAAGTGAAACATTGAAAATAATAAAAAAGAAAATTTGAGGTGTTTAAAAAATATACAGACCATTTTGGAGGGATAAAAATGGAAGAATTCTTGTTTGAAATATTTCTTAGCGAAATTAGACGTCAATGCGAATTTTCTTTTATTGCATTAAGACAAATTGAACTAGGATTACAAAATAATAATGTAGAGATTGTATGGTATAACTTACAAAATTTTTTAATATCAGTTGCAAATATTTCTAAAATTCTTTGACCAAACCAAAATTATAAGCATCGAGGTGAGAAACTACGACAAAGATTGAAAATTTCAGAAGATTCTTTAATAAAATCAAGAAAATTCAGGAATCATTTTGAACATTTTGATGAAAGATTAGATGAATGGTTTAAAGCGACAGAAAATTATAACTATGTAGACTCAAACATTGGGGATATTAAAACAATAAATGGTATTGATGTGAAAGATATTCTTAGAAATTTTAACCCTAAAAATTTCGAACTTATCTTTAGAGGAGAAAAATATGAATTGCAACCGGTAATTAAAGAAATAAATGAGATCTATTTTAAAGTTAAATTTGAAATAAAATAATTCATATAATTTTGGACTTATCACTGACTTTGATAATGAAATTAAAAAAAATGAAAAAAGAATATCAATTGGAAAAAGTAATAGTAGTAGCAGATAGAGGAATGATGAATAGAGATAATATAAAAGCTGTAGAAAAAACATTTCGAACGCTAAAAAATTATCTAGAAACAAGACCAATATTTCACTGGACACCAAAAAGAATAAAAGGGCATATAGTAATGAGTTTCATATCTTACATAATACTAAGAACACTCGAATTAGAACTAGAAAAAAACAACATAGAATACTATCATGATAAAATAAGAGATGCTTTAAAAAATATGGAATATTCAGAAATAAGAATAAAAGATAAAAAATTTGAATTAAGAGTTAATTTGAGCGAATTTCAAAAAAATAGATTAAAAACATTAAAAATAGAAATTCCAAAAAAAATGACGGATTTAAAAGAGTTTAAAAACAAATATCACTAAAAGCCGTATTAAAAGCCGAAAAAAGGAAGGTGTGTGGCTAATTTTAGTTTTAATAAAAAATTAACATAGTATATTTTTCTGATTATTTAAGAATTTTAAACTTTGCTTTGGAATATAAGTGTCAAACTCAGGGCAATTATAATTAGGAAAAATGTTAGTAAAAAACTCCAGCAAAAGCTGGAGTTATATTTTTTCAATTATATAATTTTCAATATTTCTTTTTTCTGAATTGATGTTAATTCCTATTATATATATTTCCTTTCCTCTGTATTTTTCGTAATATTTCTTTTCTTTTATCTGGTTTATTGCATCAATTGCACTTTTATCCACTTTGATTTCAAAAAGATATATCCTTTCATCAAACTCTATTACTAAATCGCTTCGTCCTAAGTTTGTTAATTCTTCTGCTTTTACGTCTATTCCTGCTGATGCTATTATTGTAAATATTAATGAATGATAATACTTTTCTTCTTTTTTGTGTAAGTTATACGGTATTGCACTTATTATTTTTTTTATTTCTTCTATTAATCCTTTTATGTCATTTTTTTCTATTTTTTCATATATTTCATATACCCTTTCATATGCTTCTTCTTTTGGTTTGTAATTTGATTCTAATATTAATTTTGAAAAACTGTTCTTTACTTCGAGATTTGGATAATCTAATATGTATTTTTCTTCAAATCCATACATTTCTTTTCCTTTAAATGTTAAATATCCAGCTTGTGTAAAGAATATATTTGCATTTGCATCTTCTATTTCCCTTGTTGTAAAATCATCGCTACTTACTGTGTTTTTTACTAAATCCTCATAGGTTACTTTTTTGTCTTCTATATATTTTGATAGAAATGATGGTGAGCCACTTTCAAACCAGTAATTTTGAAATTTCTTTTTTTGAAAGAATTTTAATATTGAAAATGGATTATACACATAATGTTCTCCGTCAAATGAGAATCCATTATAGTATCTTTTCATTTCTTTTAGTAATTCTTCCTTTGTTATATTAAACTTTTTTGCTGTTTGTTCTATATATTCAACAAAGTAATATTCTATTTCTTCTTGAGTATATCCAAGCATCTGAGAATAATCTGTATCAAGAGATATATCATTTAAATTATTAAGTGCTGAAAATACTCCTGTTTTTGTGAATTTTGTAATCCCGGTTATGAATACAAATTTTATGTATTCATCTTTTGTTTTTACTTTTTTATAGAATTCTCTTAAAAATGCTCTAAATTCTTCCGCTTTTTCTTTATTGTTTATATGTTCTAATATTGGTGATTCATATTCGTCTATGAGTATTACTGTTTTTTCTTTGTATTTTTTACTTAATTCTTCTATTAAATTTCCAAATTTTGTTGGTACATCATCTATATCTGGTATTATATTATATTCTTTATACAATTTATCCAGAGTGTTATTTAATGATTTTTCAAATATATTAGTGAAATGTGATATAATTCGGTTGTATAAAAATTGGTTTGTAAAAAGTATATAAAAATAAATAAAACGGGATTTTTGATCCCGTTTTATTTATAATAATATATGGTGAAATGCACGAAAAAATTAACTTAAAGTTTTTTGCTGAATAGGTTTAGTGTTTATATTTATTATCTTCTTCCTCGTGGCATTGGTGCAGGATTTCTCATAGGTGAATACCCTGGCATTTGATTGTATGGTGCAGGATTTCTATAATTATAATTATTGTAGTAATTATTCATCATAGGTTTGTGATTCCAATTGTTGTAATTTAAGTTGTGAGAATTTCTCATTCCTCTAAAATTATTAACAGGTCTTCTGTTTGGAATATAACCTTGCATTGTTGTATATCCAGAACCTCTCATTGCCATACCTCCAAAACCATTTAACACTATTTCTTTACCATCTATTTTGCTTTCAATTGGTTTAAATATTGTTTCATCATTTAATTTAATTATCCAACCTTTTAATTCTATATTTTTTCCTACTTCTAAATCATTTACAAAATAAGAATTTGCATGTAATTCAACAATTTCACCGTTGTCAATTTTAACCTTAATTTCTAACATTCCTGGATAATTTTCATTTTCTTCAATAGATTCAATAGTTCCATTTGCAGTAATTAATTCTTCATCTGAGAACATATAACCGCCACGAATTCCTGAATAATTCTCATACATTGGTGCAACATCTGAATCATGATATACCCTTGGAGCATTTGCATTAAATGCAAAAATAGAACCTGCCATCATTCCACCAATTAATAATACTGTTAAAAACTTTTTCATAATAACACCTCCATAGTATTTTTGTTTTTTTATTTGTCCTTCGACAACTATATAATAACTTACTTACCTTAAAAGAAACTTAGTATTTGCTTAGAAAAGGCTTAGAAAATTGTAGATGAATAAAAAATATTAATGGTATAATAACATTAGAGAAACGAAAGGAGGATTCTATGAAAATATTGATAATTGAAGATGAAAAAAGTATTTTGGATCTTATAAAAATGAACTTAATTCTTGAAAATTTTGAAGTTATAACTGCAGAAAATGGAGATAAAGGGTTGCTTTTATTTAAAAAAGAGTATCCAGATCTTGTTGTTTTGGATTTAATGCTTCCAGATTATGATGGTTTTGAATTGTTGAAACAAATGCAATTTATCAATTATAAAATTCCTATAATAATATTAACTGCTAAAAATAATCAAAATGATAAGTTATTAGGATTAGAATTAGGGGCAGATGATTATATTACAAAGCCGTTTGATAGCAAAGAATTAATTTTGAGGATTAGAAATATTTTAAAAAGGATAAAAAAAGCAGAAATAGAACCAAGTGGATTTTCTATAGGGAGATTAGAAATAAAAAATAAATCCCGTGATTTTTATATAAATAAAGAAAAAATATATTTAACAAAAAATGAATTTGAATTGATGAATTTATTTATGAGTAATTATAATCAGGTTTTATCAAGAGATTTTTTGCTAGAAAGAGTTTGGGGATACGAAAATGATGTTGATACGAGAGCTGTTGATATGGCAATTCAAAGATTAAGAAAAAAGATGGGAAAATATAATAAATATATAAAATCAATTTATGGTGTTGGATATAAATTAGAGGTGGATGATGAAAAATAGCATAAAAAATGAAATATTATTTTTAAATATATCTTCCACTATTATTATTTTAATAGTAATTTTTTTTATAACATTAAATACATTTCAAAAAAATATTATATCAAATGTTATAAATAGAATGACAGAGTATAGTCAGGAAAGTCAGATATATATTATAAATACATTAAAAAAATATAGGAATGAAAATATTTATACTAAATTAAATGAACTTTCGCCATTTATTGCCGACTATTTATTTAGAAAATATCATTTCCATATCGAAATATATGATAATAGAAAAAATTTGCTTGCTGATAGTGTGATTACAAAAAAATTATATGTATATCAGGATATTCATTATGCTGCTAATAGTATGAAAAATTATATATTAAAAAAGGATGGAAATGAAATTACTTTGTTTTTTTCAAGTCCAATATTTTTTGAAAACGAAGTTATTGGAGTTATAAGGTTTATTTATCCAATGGAGTTAGAATTTGGATTAATAGACAATATAAAAATTACTTTAATTATAATTAGCCTACTTTCGATACTTGCTGTTGTTATTTTGAATTTCTTTTTTTCTAATTCAATTACAACACCAATAAGAAAATTACAGGAAGAAACAGAGAAAATAGCTAATGGAAATTTTAATGAACGTATATCTATTAAAAGTAATGATGAAATAAATTCTCTTGTAAAATCATTTAATATTATGATTGAAAAATTGGAACATTATATAAAGTCATTAAAAGAAGAAAAAGAAAAACAAAAAGTTTTTATAGATAATATAACTCATGAATTAAAAACACCTATAACTTCAATATTAGGTCATGCAAATCTTCTTTTAAGATTAAAAGATGAAAAAGATAAAAACATTTCTATAAATTATATTACAAAAGAAGGTAATAGATTATTAAAGTTGGTTGAGGAATTACTTTACATATCTAAAATGAATAAAAATGATTTTGAATTTAATTTTAAAAAACATAATATAAAAAAGGTTATTGATGAATGCGTAGGTATATTAAATCCAAGGTTAAAGAAATTTTCTATAATAGTTGAAAATAATATCGAAAATAGAATTCTATTATTTGATTATGAAAAGATAAAAGAAGTAATTTTAAATATTCTTGACAATTCAATAAAACATAGTAAATGTTCTAAGATAACGATAGAATCCTTTTTAATAAATGAAGAATATTATGTTGTTTTGAAAGATAATGGTATTGGCATAAAAAAAGAAAATTTAGAAAAAATTTTTAATCCTTTTTTTTCAAAAAGTGGGAAAACAAGTTATGGACTTGGATTGTGTATAACAAAAGAAATAATGAAAAAACATAATGGAGATATAACGATTGAAGGAAACAATGGAACTATAGTAACTTTGAAATTTTCAATGGAGTGGATAGAAAATGGATGATAAAAAGATAAAGAGATATATATTTATTTTTTTGTTTCTGGTGATAATAATAATATATTTTGAATCATATATCTTAAATAAAGATTTTAATAGAGTGTTTTTTATAAATGATAAAAATGAAATGATAAGAAGATATAATTCGTCAACGCCAATAAAAATGATAGTTTCAATGAAATATTTATCTTTCTATGAGATAAAAGATCCCGATTTTATTTTCGATATATGGGAAAGAATTAATAAATTACCAGTTTATAATTATATATCTCCTTCAACAGAAAAAGAAAACTACAAAGGTATTTTTGGGAAAATCTATTTTTTAGATGGAAGTATAAAATATTTTGAAATTGAAAAAAATATAAAAATAAATGATATGATATATGGAACTGAAAACAATGAAGATTTACAGTATATCAAAGAAAGGCTTAAGGAGAAATTATTTTTACCAATTAACCTGGCAAGTGAAATTGTAAATGAAAATAATAAAGTAATAGCTTTTAATCATGAAAAGGGAGTATATATTGAAGATTATAAAAATAAAAAGAGATTGTATAAAATTTTAACTATCTCAGAAAAAGTAGCTTCTGCTAAAATAATCGGTAAAATTTTAGAGGATAATAATATACCCTTATTTAAAATAAAGATTCTAAATAATAATAAAGAATTTCTTCAAATTAACGTCTTAAATAATGATTACTTCACAATCTACTACCTAAATACTTTCCTATATATGATGAAAGGAAATATATTAACTTTCCTAAAGAATTTATTTTAATATAGTTACATTTTTAATACATTTTTGAGCGTATATTAAAGCATTTTTTTATTATTATATTATTGTATAAAAATTTAAGGGGGGAATTGAAATGAAAAAAGGCATATTGTTTATGTTGATTTTGTCTCTATTTGTATTATCATTTTCCGAATTAATTATTTATAGCAGTGTTGACGAAGCAAATGCGAGAAAGATTTTAAATGCATTTTCAAAGCAGACGGGTATAGAGGTAAAATATATTTTCCTTTCTTCTGGTCCAGCATTAGCAAGACTTGAAGCTGAAAAAGAGAATCCGCAGGCTGATGTTTGGTTTGGAGCTCCAATGCCAAATCATATTATTGCAAAAGAAAGAGGATTGACTACTTCATATAAAACTACAAGTGTATATGGCATTGCTCCTAATTTTTATGATGTGGAAGGTTATTATCATGCTTTTTATATGAACCCGCTGGGTATAGGAGTTAATTTGAAAGTTTTAGAGCAGATAAAAGCAGACCTCCCAAAGAGCTGGATGGATTTATTAAAAACTGAATATAGAAATATGATTCAATATCCAAGTCCTCAAACTTCTGGTACAGCTTATGCATTTATTACTGGATTAATATCAGTTTATGGTGAAGATGGAATGATAGATTATTTAAAAAAATTAGCTAAAAATGTTCAATCCTATACGCAAAGTGGAACAGGACCTTCGAAGTCAGTAGGTGTTGGTCAGGCGGGATTGGGAATTCAATTCACTCCAGCATTTTTCCAGTTTAAAGAACAGGGATATCCTATTGAAGTTGTATTTCCAAAAGAAGGGGTTCCTTATGAAGCAGCATGTGTATCTATTGTAAAAGGTGCAAAACATAAATATGAAGCAAAAGTTTTAGTCGATTGGTTATTATCGAAAAAAGGCCAACAAACAATTGTTGATGAAAAAACATTTTTCTATCCTGTAAGGTCTGATGTTAATTTTGGTACATTACAGCCATTATCAACAATAAAATTAATTACTGTTGATGAAATTTGGGCAGCACAAAACAAGAAAAGAATTGTCGAAAGATGGATAAAAGAAGTTTTACCAGTTAAATAATAAAGGGGGACTCCCCCTTTTTTTTGGAGGGATGGATTTATGAAAATAAGAAATAAGGAATTTTATAATAAAATAAAAAGTATGCTAAATAATCCATCTTTATTAATTTTAATTGTTTTGATATTTATTTCGTTATTTATATTTATAATTTTTCCATTATTTAAGGTTTTTATAGTCAGTTTTACCAATGAAGATGGAAGATTGTCATTGGAAATATACAATTCTATTCTTTCTAATGATTATATGAAACAGGGATTTAAAAACAGCATTTTAATAGCAACATTAACTGCTGTCATTGGAACCTTAATAGGTTTTCTCTATGCTTATACCGTAAATAGAGCTGATATACCATTAAAGAAATTTTTTAAAACTATAGCGGTTATTCCTATGGTGTTTCCACCGTTTATAGGTGCTATGGCTATAATAATGTTGTTCGGTTTTAATGGTATTATAACAGCAAAAATTTTTGGTATAAGAACATTTCCTGTTTACGGAATTTGGGGATTAATGATAGCTCAAATAGTAACTTTCTTTCCTGTAGCTTTTATAACACTTGATGGGGTTATATCTACAATTTCACCAACTCTAGAAGATGCGGCATTTAATTTAAAAGCTTCCAGATGGCAGGTTTTTACAAAAATAATTTTGCCCTTATCTGTTCCAGGTATTGCAAGTACAATGCTAATTTTATTTATAGAATCACTGGCGGATTTTGGAAACCCTTTAATATTAGCTGGTTCGAGATTCCCGGTTTTATCAGTGCAGGCTTATCTACAAATAACAGGAATGTTCGATTTGAGTAGTGGCGCAGCATTAGCTGTATGGTTATTGTTACCATCATTAATAGCCTTCATTTTGCAAAAATATTGGATAGGAAAAAAGAAATATATAACAGTTACCGGCAAACCAACGACATCGCAATTAAAAAGTGTTAATAAATTTGCAAAATGGTTTTTGTTTGCCTTGTGCTTAATTATTTCATTATTTATTTTATTAATATATGTTACTATTTTCTGGGGTGCATTTACAAAGATTTGGGGAATGAATAATGAATTTACACTGGATAATTTTAAGTATGTATTTGATGTCGGCAAAGAAGCGATAAAAGATACATTAGCAATAGCTTTAACTTCTACACCTATATCAGCAGTTTTAGGTATGATAATAGCATTTTTGATTGTTAGAAAAACTTTTCCAGGGAAAAAAACACTGGAATTTGTATCATTACTTAATTTTGCAGTTCCTGGTACAGTTGTTGGTATAGGATATATACTTGCATTTAATTCAAAGCCATTATTGTTAACAGGAACATTTGCTATATTAGTATTAAATTTTATATTTAGGTATATTCCTGTGGGAATTCAAACTGGAGTTTCGCTGTTAAATCAGATAGATCCTGCAATTGAAGAAGCAGCATATACACTTGGTGCAAATGATAAAGTAGTTTTTTCTAAAATAACATTGCCATTGATTGTTCCAGCATTTTTTTCTGCACTTGTTTATTCTTTTGTAAGGGCAATGACAGCAATTAGTGCTGCAATATTTCTGGTATCTGCAGATTGGAATTTAATGACAGTTCAAATATTAAGTCAAACAGATTCAGGAAGGCTGTCTGAAGCTTGTGCTTTTTCAGTTGTGTTAATACTTATTATCTTATCATTTATGCTATTAATGAAAGTCCTTTTAAAGAATAAAATTTCTATAGTAAATAACGATTTTGCGTCTGAATAGGTAGGTGTCAAGTATGAGTCTGGAATTAAAAAATATATATAAAATTTTTAAAAGTAAAGAGAGTGAAACAATAGCTGTTAATAATTTTTCTCTTAAAATTGATAAAGGACAGTTTGTAACCTTTCTTGGACCTTCTGGATGTGGTAAAACTACTACATTAAGAATGATAGCTGGGTTTGAAACTCCGACAAATGGGAAGATATTTCTTGATGAAAAAGATATTACTAATATTCCTCCCAATAAAAGAGATGTTTCCATGATGTTTCAAAGTTATGCTTTATTTCCTCATATGACAATTAAAGAAAATATAGAATTTGGGTTAAAATTAAAAAAATTATCTAAAAATGAAATAGAAGAAAAAACGAAAAGAATAATACAGTTAATAGGTCTCGAAGGTATGGAAAATAGACGTCCAGATCAAATATCTGGTGGACAACAACAACGTGTTGCACTTGCAAGAAGTCTTGTGATGGAACCGAAAGTTTTATTATTTGATGAGCCCTTATCAAATTTAGATGCTAAACTTAGAGAATCCATGAGATCTGAAATCAGAAAAATACAAAAAGCATTAAAAATAACAAGTGTTTATGTAACCCATGATCAGATAGAAGCAATGAGTATATCAGATGTAATAGTTGTTATGAATAAAGGAAAAATAATGCAAGTAGGAACTCCTTTTGAAATATATTCCAGACCAATGAATAAATTTGTTGCTGATTTTATAGGTAAAGTTAATTTTATTAAAGGAAAAATAATAAAAAAAGAAAAAGATGTATATCATGTTTATAGTGAAGAAATAGAAAAAGAATTCTATTGTACAGGAAATAACGAATTGAAAGAAGATGAAAAGGTTTTAATAGTATTAAGACCTGAATCATTAAGTTATAAGAAAAAAGAAAATTCTATTTCTGGTGTTGTAAAAAAAGTAACTTATCTTGGCTCATATGTTGAATATGAAATTATAACTGGAAAAAATAAAATAGTAAGTTGTGTTCTGTTTAATCCAATTGAAAATAAAATACCGCAGATAGGTGAAAACATTAATCTTTATTTTAGTAATATAGCTTCCTGGATAATAGGAGATGAATAAAAATTAATATCTTTAATATGGGGGTGTAAAAATGAAGAAGTTATTTTGTTTGGTTATTGTTTTAGTATTAAGTGTCATGATTTTTTCAGCTGGTGATGTTGTAAAAGCATATACAACATTAGAAGAACCACTTGCTAAAGAATTATTTGATAAATTTGAAGAAGAAACAGGTATTAAAGTTGAATGGGTTAGACTTTCAACCGGAGAAACAGTTGCAAGGCTTGAAGCAGAAAGGGAAAACCCACAGGCTTCAATTTGGGTTGGTGGAGTAGGTTTAGGGCATGTTGAAGCAAAGCAAAAAGGTTTAACCACGCCGTATAAGTCACCTTTGGCACAATATACTCCTGCACAATTTAGAGATCCAGAAAATTATTGGATTGGGCTATACATAGGTGTATTAGCATTTGCAACAAATACTGAAAGGGCAAAAGAATTAGGATTAGAAGCTCCAAAAGGCTGGTTTGACATTATTGATTCTAAATATAAAGGATTGGTTAGAGTGGCAAATCCAAATACATCTGGAACAGCTTATAATGTTATAACTACAATTTTACATATGTTCCACGAAGATGAAGAATTAACTTTTATGTTTTTACATCAATTAGATGATAGTATAGACCAATATACCAAATCTGGTTCTGCTGGTGGAAAACAAGCAGCAATTGGGGAAATACCTTTTGCTATTGGTTATGCTCATGATTTATTTAAATTAATTGCTAATGGAGCTCCATTAAAAGTTACCGTTCCAATGGAGGGGACAGGTTTTGAATTAGCTTCAATGTCTTTAATAAAAAACGGACCAAATCCAGTTACAGCAAAAAAATTATACAATTGGATGTTAAAAAAAGAAGCTCAAGAAATGATATCAGAATGGTTTGTATTACCTGTTTCAAAATTAGCTCCAAAAGATAAAGCACCATTAAATATTGAAGAACTAAGAATAGTAAATCAGAATTTCGTCTGGGATGCAGCAAATAGAGAAAGATTAGTAGAAAGATGGAATAAAGAAATTGGAGCAAAGTAATATAATACATTAGGCGGCATTAGCCGCCTAAATTAAAACTCATATAGGGGTTGAAATATATGTTTACTTATAAAAAGATTTTATATTTTATAATTTTGCTATTGCTAATATCTGTAATAGATTTTTGGATATTTTCTAATATAAAATCATCTTATAATAAAATGTTAAATGATACTCTTTTAAAAACAGGGCATATTATATCAAAGTCTATAAGTGAAGATGAAAAAGATTATAACTCATGGATTGAAAAGTATGAAAAAGAAAATGAAACATTGAAAATTATATATATAGATGGACTTCCGGATTTTTTCGAAAGTACAGAATATTATATAGATAAAAATATTTATAATTTTTATAAAAATTTGATAGAAACTGATGAATTTAAAAAAGGTATAGAAAGTGCCGAGTATAGCGAATTTTATATTACTAAAAAAGATTATGAATATAATAATTCTAAATATAGAATAATATTTTCACCTATTCTAAGTGATGATTATGATGTTTTGGGAATAGGAATATTATTTTTTGAAATTGATAAATATTTAAAATTTTATAGTTTAGCTAATATATTTATGTTTTCAATAATAATAATTTTTATCTTAATTTATGGAATAATAAACTTTTCAAGAGATCCAATAATGAATTTTATTATACTTGCTATTTTTATAATAGTTGCTGTATTTACAGCTTATCCATTATTTGAGGCTTTTAGATTAACTTTTATAAAAAATGGTGAATTCTCACTTGAAATATGGAAAAAGATATTAACTACAAATCAGTATTTAAAAGCTTTTTGGGGAAGTATTAAACTTGGTATCTCTACAGCAACACTTTCAACATTAATAGGATTCTTATTTGCATTTGTATTAACAAGAACAACAATAAAAGGAAAAAAGTTTTTCAGTACTATGGCAACGTTACCAGTGATTTCACCACCTTTTTCTTTAACTTTATCTATTTTATTATTATTTGGAAATAATGGCTTGATAACTAAAAAAATTTTACATCTTCAGAATTTTAGTATATATGGTTTATTAGGATTAACTCTGGTTCAAACAATGGGCATGTTTCCAATTGCTTATTTAACAATGGTCGGGATTTTGCACTCAATAGATTCAACTCTTGAAGATGCTTCTTTAGATTTAAATGCTTCTAAATTGAAAACATTTTTAAGTGTAACACTGCCTTTATCAATGCCGGGTATATTAAGCGCATGGTTATTGGTTTTTACCAATTCATTGGCAGATTTTGCTAATCCTTTAATTCTTTCTGGAAATTATAGAGTTTTATCAGTTGAAGCTTATTTGGAAGTTACAGGAATGAATAGATTAGGGAATGGAGCAGCATTATCAATTTTATTATTATTACCAACAATAACAGCCTTTTTAGTTCAAAGATTCTGGGTTTCAAAAAAATCTTTTGTAACCGTAACGGGAAAACCATCACCAAGAATTACTGAATTGGTATCAAAACCGGTAAAAATAATACTGATAAGTTTGATTATATTTATAATAATATTTTTGATTTCTTTATATGGAACAATAGTAGCAGGCTGTTTTGTGAAAAATTGGGGTATAGATTATACTTTTACATTAGAAAATATAAAAGAAGCATTACAAAGAGGAAAAGATGCAATAACAGATACGGTTACTTTAGCTTCAATAGCAACCCCGTTTGCTGGTATTATAGCAATGATGACAGCATTAATTTTAGTAAGAAAAAAATTTATTGGGAAAAGAATATTTGAAATTTTAATAATGGCACCATTTGCAATTCCAGGAACATTAATAGGTATTAGTTATATTTTAGCTTTTAATAAACCACCTATAATTTTGGTTGGAACTGGTGCTATTATAGTGATAAATTATATTATAAGAGAACTTCCTGTGGGGGTTGAAGGAGGAATTGCAGCGTTAAGACAAATTGATCCATCAATAGAAGAAGCAGCACAGGATTTGGGTGCAGATGTTCCTACAGTTTTCAAAACTATAGTATTACCATTATTAAGACCAGCATTTATATCTAGTTTATCGTATACTTTTGTAAGATCTATGACAGCTGTAAGTGCTGTTATTTTCCTGATTTCAGCAAAATGGTATCATATTACTGTTTTGATTTATAATTTCTCAGAAAATTTAAGATTTGGTCTGGCAAGCGTATTGGCTACTACTTTAATAATAATAGTATTAGCAGCTTTTGGAATTATGAGATTATTGGTTAAAGAGAGTGAAACGCTGGAAAAAACAGTTTCTCAATGAGAGGTGAAACAATGACTAAAAAACAAGTATCCCTAAAATTAGAAAAAGTTACTAAAATATTTTATGATAAAAAATATAATACAAAAGTAATAGCGGTAAATAATTCTTCATTTGAAATAAAACCAGGAGAATTGGTTACATTGTTAGGACCATCTGGATGTGGAAAAACAACAACATTAAGGATGGTTGCAGGTTTTGAGGTTCCAACAAATGGGAAAATATATATAGGAAATGAGGATATAACTTTTTTGCCCCCAAACAAAAGAGATACTGCAACTGTTTTTCAAAGTTATGGGCTTTTTCCACATATGACAGTTTTTGATAATGTGGCCTATGGATTAAAACTAAAAAAAATGAATAAAGAAGAAATAAAAAAGAAAGTAATAGATACATTGGAAATGGTTGGGTTAAAAGAACTTGCAAATAGGGCGCCGTCTAAGTTATCAGGAGGTCAACAACAAAGAGTAGCTCTAGCGCGTTCAATTATAGTTGAACCATCAATATTACTTTTAGATGAACCATTATCGAATCTTGATGCTTTACTAAGAGAACAAATGAGAATAGAAATTAGAAAAATTCAAAAAAAACTTGGAATTACGGCAATATATGTTACACATGATAGAGTTGAAGCTATGAGTTTATCAGATAAAATAATTGTTATGAAAGAAGGTAAAATAATCCAAATAGGAACACCCAATGAAATATATGAAAACCCTAATTCTAAATTTGTTGCAGGTTTTGTTGGAAAAGTTGCTTTTTTTGAAGTAAAAATTGAAAATATAGAAAGAGAAAAGTGTATAGTAAAATTTAAAAATAAAATTTTAGAAATTCCTAAATATGAAAAAAATGTTTCTGTTGGAGAAAAAGCGATATTAATGGCAAGACCAGAATCTCTAATTTTGAAAGATAATGATGGTTTAATAAAAGGGAGAGTAAAAATAAATGTATATTTGGGAAATACAGTTGAATCATTTATAGATACAGAATTCGGTGAAATAATGGTTCAAATAGATAATCCGTCCTTAAAAAAAATATATGCAGAAGGAGAATCCGTGTATATTGATATTGTTCCAGAGTTGTGTAAAGTGTTAAAAAATTAAATATCCCTTCCTTGATATATATAGTTTATAAAAAAAGCCTCGCTTATTGCGAGGCTTAATTTTTTGAGTTTAATTTTCTTTGACTCTTTTGGCCATTTCTTTGGCTAGATTTCTTAATTTTTCATAATGTTCCTTATGTGCAGAGAATTGTACTTCGACAGGATCGCATACCATTTCCCATTTGTTTTTCTTTATATATTCAACTATACCTTTTACTCCACCACCACTCCAACCGTATGTACCAAACACTCCAAATACCCTATTTTTAATGCCCTTATGTTCTAAATTAATTAATAAGTTTTCCATTCTTGGAAAAATACCATTATTATATGTATTAGTTCCAAATAAAACACCTTTAAATCTCCATATTTCATTGATTATAAATGATTCATGTACTTCAGAAGAATTCATTATCCTAATATTTTTAATACCTTCATCAGATAAACATCTAGCTATATAATCAGCCATTTTTTCTGTATTTCCATACATCGATCCATATGCAATAACCACACCTTCTTCTGTCTCGTATTTGCTCCATTTATCATATAAAGATATAATTCTTCCTGGATTTGTTCTCCATACAGGGCCGTGAGTAGAAGCGATAATCTTTACATCTAATCCTGATAACTTTTTCATAGCTCTTTGAACCATAGGGCCAAATTTTCCAACTATATTAGAATAATATCTTCTTATTTCATTTTCATAATACTCTATATCAACCTCATCATCAAAAACGCCACCATCTAATGTGCCAAAACCACCAAATGCATCACCTGCGAATAAAATCTTTTCTGTTTCTTCATATGTCATCATGGTTTCTGGCCAGTGAACCATTGGAGTCATATAAAATTTTAATTTATGCTTTCCAAGATTTATTTCATCACCATCTTTAACTTCATATAAATTTGATTCAATACCATATAAAGCTTTTAAAAATTCAAAAGTTTTTTTATTACCAACAATTTTTATATCTGGATATGCTCTTAAAATATCGGAGATAGAACCTGAGTGGTCTGGTTCCATATGATTGATAACCAAATAATCTAACTTTTTACCTTCTAGAATATTATTAATTTTTTCAATAAACAAATGCGTTTTTGTAGCTTTTACAGTATCAAATAAAACATTTTTTTCATCTTTTATAATATATGAGTTATAAGTAACACCTTTTGGTAAAGGCCACATGTTTTCAAATAAATGAGTATCTCTATCATTTAATCCAACGTAAAAAATGGAATCTGTAATATTCAAAATATTATCCATATTAATCCCTCCTGATTTGAAATTATTTTAATTTTATTCTTTATATAATTATACTATATATTAAGAAAAAAAAAGTTTAATTTTAAGTGAAAATTTTAGTATATATTATATTATACCATATAAATAATTTTTTATATACTTGTGATTTTAGACACGAAAATTTTGAAAATCTGGTAATATAATTAAATTATTGAAAGATCATAAGAGGAGGTTGATTATGAAAAATAAAAATAATATAATAAGGTTTATAATGTATATTTCTGAAATAATATTTTTCATAATATTTTTAATATTATTGAAAAATCAGGTATTAATAAAATGGATTTTTATTTTTCTTGCAGGTCTTTTATTATCTCCGCTATTTGGTAGATTTTATTGTGGTTGGATATGTCCTATAAATACTATATTTAAACCTATAAATTTTGTTTATAGAAAAATGAAAATTTATAGATTACGAACACCGTCTTTTTTAAAGTCAAAAATAATTAGATTCATATTTTTATTTTCATTTATACTACTATTTATTATTACTAAAATACTAAAGATTAAATTAAATATTTTGTTATATGTCATAGGATTAGCTACACTGATAACTCTCTTTTTTGAAGAAGAATTATGGCATAAACATCTTTGCCCATATGGCTCGATGTTGAGTATTGCTTCGAAAAAATCATTAAAAAGATTGAATATTGATGAAAATAAATGTATAGGTTGTGGAATGTGTCAAAAAGTATGTCCTACTAATACTATAATTACACTTGATAATAAAAAAAGAAAAATACTATCCAGTGAATGTTTGATGTGTTTTGAATGCCAGAAGATATGTCCCACAAATGCAATAACATTAAAAAATACTATTAAAGTCCATGTTAAATAACATGGACTTTTTTGTTATATAATATTATATACGATGTCCAAAAAGTAAAGTCGCTCAAACCTTGATTGTTAATCCTCAAAAATAGCTCATTCTTGCCGGTCGTATCAGACTCACATCCGTGTTCGGCTTCACTCAATTTTGCATCCGTGCAAAATTGACCGGCTTCATTCGCTATTTTTTCGGACAATCTGCGAGTTTTCGCTTGCTTTACTAATTGGACACCCTATATTATATATTTAGAATAGGAGTGTGTGTAATGAAAATACATGAAAAATTAAAAAAATCATACGATATATTATCCAAACATTATGAATTTGATGTTGATACAAAAACATTTAATGCATATTATGAACGTCCTGCAATGATAAAAGCTATAGGAAAAATTAAAAATTTAAGAGTTTTAGATGCTGGTTGTGGAGCTGGTTATTATACTAAATGGTTGATTGATAATAATGCTAAAGAAGTAGTAGCAATAGATTTTTCAAAAAAAATGGTAGAGGCCACAAAAAGAAAAGTGGAAAATAAAGCACATGTACTTGAATTAGATTTGAATGCCAAATTACCTTTTAATAATAATTATTTCGATATGATTGTTTCTGCTCTAACCTTGCATTATGTTAAAGATTTAAATTTTACATTAAGCGAATTTAAAAGAGTTTTGAAAGAAAATGGAGTACTTATATTTTCAATTAATCATCCAATTATGACATATTTATATTTTTCTTTAGAGAATTATTTTGAGGAAATTCTATTGGAAGATTTAATAAATAAAGTTCCTGTTTATTTTTATCATAGATCATTTGATACAATTTTTGATGCATTATATAATAATAATTTTTTTGTTGTAAATATGTATGAGCCAAAACCAACAAAAGATTTTTTAAAAATGGATGAGAAAAATTATAAAAAACTTATGAAAAAACCAAATTTTCTGATTATTAAAGCTATAAAAAGTAATGTTACAAAATAATTTAATTTTATATTTAACAAAAAATATGATATAATTGTTGTGGTAATTTTATAAATTACTATAAAAAATATTTAGTAAAAAATATTAAAAAGGAGGTAAAAATAAAGGGGATGGGAATATGGAAGAAATAAGAAAAAAGTTTAATTTTGTTTTTCAAAAAAATATTGAAGATTTAAAATTGAAAAAAATGAAAAAAGCAGACTCTATTTCAAACGATATTGTAATTTTTGCTGATAAGAATAACGTATCGTATTATGCATCAAGAGATGGGAAAATCTATATTTATTTTGACAGTGTTTATTATATTATTGATAATATAGAAGATATATAAGAGCTGTTAAAAACAGCTCTTATATATTTTTATAGTATATTCCAATAAACAGTATTATTTTTTATAATATTTGTTATCTTTTTTTCTTCTTTTAAATAACTTAAAAAACCCATAATTGTTGTATTATATAAATAGTATAGAGTAGCATTGTTTATATTTAATCCGTAAGAATATAACATATAAGATATAATTTTTTCAGTACTTTTTTCCGTATTTAAAAAATTCAGTATCTTTTCTTCTATTTCTTCAATTCTTTTATAATTTTCCTTTGCTAAAGTGGAAATGTTATTAAGTAAAGTGCCATGAGATGGAATATAATAATCATAATTCATATTCTGCAAATTTAAGAGAGTTTGCTTAGCATTTTTTATATTTACATTAACAGGTATCTTGTGTTTTTCTAATAATTCTTCAGAAATTAAAGCATCTCCACAAAAAAGTACATTTTCAAAAGCAATACCTTTTTGGAATTCTGTGTGTCCATCAAGAGGTAATAAAGAAATTTTATTATTTTCTATAATAATATTTGAAAGAAGTTCATCAATAATATTAGTAACCTTTGAAGGTTTAGCTAATAAAAATTTATTTCTGAGTTCTTTAATAGGATATGCTCCCGAATATAGAAAATAGGGCATATATATAGGATTTTCTATCATACTTATCTCAGCTCTTGTTGAAAATATTTTTACTTCTGGTATATGCTTCTGAATATAATGATTTCCTCCAATATGATCCGCATGAATATGAGTATTAATAATATATTTTAGATTAAAGCCATTTTCTTTCAAAATTTTTATTATTCTTCTTCCTTTTGAATCATCACTTCCAGAGTCAACTATTAATACATCGTTTTCTTTATTAACTCTTATAACTCCAATATTTGTAGTATCATTGATATAATATACATTTTCTGTAATTTTTTGTAATTTCATACTTTCACCATCCCATAATTCTTTTTGTTCTATTTATTGGAAACTCACTATATACTATTCTAATCTATTAATATTAATGAAAAGTGTTTTTATGTTAATAAAAAGAAAAAGGAATAAAAATGAAAAAATGAAATTTTTCTTATGTTGAATAAATTGAACCAAATTCTAATGTAAAGTGTTTAAAAAAGTTGATTATATCTAATTAAATTTAAATATGATTAAAAATATCAGGAAATGTTTCGTTTATGAATTTTCATAAGATTGTAAAATATGTTATAATATAAAAACCAAAAATCTAAATAGGGGGTGTTTTTTATGAAAAGGATGTTTTTGATACTTTTTTTGATTGTTGCTATTTTCACTTTTTCTGCAGTGAAAAATGTTATTTATATGGTTGGCGATGGAATGGGATTAAATCAGGTTATGTTAGCGAGTTATCTTGAAGGAAGATTAATTAATTTTTTGAAAACGCAAAATCTTGGATTGGTTACGACATTTTCTGCAAATAGTAATGTAACAGATTCAGCAGCTGCAGGAACAGCGTTATTCTCTGGATTTAAAACAAATAATGGAATGATTGGAATGCTACCAGATGGCACAATTGTACCATCAATTGCTGAAATAGCTGCTAAAAAAGGTGTAAAAGTTGGGGTTATATCAACATCAAGAATTACCCATGCAACTCCAGGAGCAGTATATGGACATGTCACAACAAGAAAAGATGAAAATACCCTTGCAGAGCAATTAGTTAATAGTCCAATCACATTGGCTTTTGGTGGTGGATGGAGAAATTTTGTAGCTAATGGAGGAAAAAGAAAGGACGGAAAAGATTTAATAAAAATAGCAAAGGAAAAAGGATTTGATTATATAACTACAAAAGAAGAGTTGTTAAATTATGATGGAAATAAAGTATTAGGTTTATTTAACTATAGTCATCTTCCAGCTGCTTCAGATAGAGTTAAAGAACCTATGTTAGCTGATATGACTAAAAAAGCTTTAGAAATTTTATCAAAAGATGGGAATCCGTTCTTTTTGATGGTTGAGGGTTCTCAAATAGATTGGGAAGGACATGGAAATGATCCATATGGCGTTTGGAAAGAAATTTTAGAATTTGAAAAAGCTTTTGATGTAGTTATGGAATTTGTTAAAAATAATCCGGATACTTTAGTTGTTATTACTGCTGATCATGAAACTGGTGGATTGGGACTTTCAACAGGTGGATATTATTTTGACGTTGAAATGGTAAGAAAATTTACAAAAAATACAGATTTCATTTCCAAAGAGGCTAAAGGAGACAAAAATAAAGTTAGAGAATTAGTAAAAAAATACTATGGTATTGAATTAACAGATGATGATATGGAATATTTCGATAGATTAATAAAAGAACAGGCTGGTTCATATTATGCATTTTCAAATGCTATTGGAAGAGTTGTTAGTAGAAAAGCACATATAGGTTGGACTACTTTTGATCATACAGGGGCACCTATTCCGGTGTATGCCTTTGGAGCTGGAGCAGAAAACTTTAATGGTTTTTATGATAATACTGAAATTCCAAGGATAATAGGAAGATTAGCAGGTTATTCATTAACTTATCCCGTTTATGAACTTCCAGTTAGTGGAGCACATTAATATAATAATGTATGTTTATTGTTGTAAAAAATTTTATAATCTATAAATTTTATACTAAAAATTATAAAAAACCGGCATCTTTAGTTATAACAGATGCCGGTTTTAATTAACTTACGTTAATTAACTTACGTTTTCTGTAACCTGTATTTTTTCTGCTTCCTCAAACATCTTTCTTATCTCATCTATCCTTCGTTTTAATATTAGGTTTCCGCTGGTTAATTCCTTTTCAATCTTTTTTATTGACTGACTTATTGTAGAATGATTTTTTCCTATAAAACTTGAAATATCCTTTACTTTCATTTTTCCATAATTCTTAAGCATAAATGCGAGAATTTGTCTTGCTTCAGATATTTCCTTTTTTCTTGTAGAACTGAATAATTTTTCTCGAGTTAAATTATATTCCTTGATAACAGCTTCTAAAATAAGATTTTTCTTTAAAACTTTTAAAGTTTCTTTTGTTTGAGGAATACTTTTTTTATGAGCCTTTAAAGAACTATATAATTTTTTCACTGTTTCAATATTTACTTTTTCTCCTGTAACTTTACTGTGGAAAAATAGATTTAAAATTAATCCTCTCAACCTTCTAAGGTTATTGTCTATATTTTCAACTAAATATGTAACAACATCATCTGTTAAATAAACTGAACTCATCTCTGCCATTTTTTTAGCTATTTTTAGTTTAGTTTTTTTGTCAGGTTCATCAACATTTACAACTAACCCCATTTCAAACCTGCTTATTAATCGTGGATGAAATGTCGCCAATTCTTCAGGTGTTCTATCAGAACAGATAATTATTTGTTTTCCAAGATTAAAAAGAGTGTTAAAAGTATGAAAAAGTTCACCTTGTGCCATATCTTTGCCAATTAAGAATTGGACATCGTCAATTAATAATATATCAATCTTTTTTCTATATCTCTCTCTAAAATCATCCATTTTTTCATCTCTTAAGGATTTCATTAAATCATTCATAAATTCTTCAGCTGTTACATACATTACTTTTAAGTCAGGCGATGTTTCCATTAAGTGATTACCAATTGCATGTAAAAGATGTGTTTTTCCTAATGCAACATCTCCGTATATAAACAGAGGATTGTATTTTCCTGGATTATTGGCAACCTCTAAAGCAGAATAATAAGCTACACGATTTGCCTCTCCTATAACAAAATTATCAAAAGTATATTCAGAATTAAAATCAGAGAGTTTTAACGGTCTATTTTTTATTAATGGACCAGATTTTTTCTTAGTTGATTTATCAGCCGGGATAAATGTAAATTCAGCTGATATTCTTCTTGAAAGAATATCAGATAAAGTGTTGGAAACTAAAGCTCCATACTTTCTTGCTACAAAATCTTTAACAAACAGGTTTCCTATTCCTATAATTACTTTTTTATCCTGTATTTCCAATATTTGGGCAGAGGTAAACCATTGTTCCCAGGTATCATGATTTATCTTGGATTTTAGCATTTCTAATAATTCTTCGTTTGTCACATCAATTACCCCCTGACCAAAATTAAAAAGAATGTATAGAAAAAATTTTATCTTAAAAAATGTTTAGCATTATATAGGATATCAGATTTAACATATATAATCAAGAAAAAATTTTATGAACTTTGTTGAGATTTGAAACTTAGTGAATAAAGGAATTTAATTAACATAATATGCTATAAAAGTGTATTTTAGAAAATTCCTAAATTTAACCACTTTAATATTTTTTTACTTTCATTAAGAAATATGTCTATTAAATAAGCTTTTTTTCTCATTTTTGTGAATAGGTTAAAAAAGAAAAAGTTCATAAAATTAAAGAAATTTTTTAACAAATAAACTAATAATTTCTTCTAAAAATTGGGTATCCTCTACTGTAAATGGTTCTAATTTATGACTGTCTATATCCAGCTCTCCAAAAACATTTCCGTTTTTATCAATTATTGGAACGACAATTTCGGATTTTGTTTTATCGCTACAGGATAAATAATTTGTTTCCTTTGTTACGTCTTGAATTACAAATGTATTTTTTGTAGATGCTGCCTGACCGCATATTCCGCTACCAAAAGGTATTTTAATATGTTCAGTAGGTTCTCCTAAGTAGCTACCAAGTATCAATAAATTTTTATCATTATCATCAGTTAGATAAAATCCAACCCAATTATAATAATCAACATTTTCATATAAAGTTTTGACAATTTTTTCCATTACTTTATCTATATTGTTATTGTCATATATGTATTTCTCTATTTGAGATAATAATTTGGCAAATAAAGCTTTTTTTGAATTGACAGGATTTTCATTTATAAATTTTAATATTGCATTTTCAACGGTTTTTCTGATATCAATATTATTTAAAAAATGGTAGAATGCATCTATTAATATTACAGTGCCATAGTATGTCTCAATATAATAAAGAGGTTTTAGCCCGAGTAGTCCTGTTATATAGACAACAAAGTCACCTCTTTTAAGTTGGAAATATTCAGAATTTCTTGAAAGTTTCATAACAATATCTTTTTTTATTTGCAAAAAGTTATTCTCCCAGTATTGTTTGAACATATCAAGATCTTTTCGTTTAATTTCACCAAGATACTTTTTAATTTTTTTATTATTTAGATTTTCTAATTTTTCATATTCTCCTATAATTTTTGGTTTATTCTGTTTGTATTCTCTCCAACCATCAAACCAAAAAATTTTGTCTTTATTTAATATTTTCAAAAATTCTGGTGTAAAGTCCTGTAATATACTTCTCATAAAAAACACCTCCTGATTTTAGTTATTTTTTTTATTTTACCATTTATTTCTTACAGATTTTTTTAAATTATATTTGAATAATAATGTTAAAAATAGTATAATAATATAGAATATAAAAATATGGAGGGATAGAATGACAATAGCAAAAAAACTATATGATATGGCTTTGAAAAACATTGATGATGAAATTATTGAAGATTTTGTGATTGGTATTGGAGAAACTGCGGTTAAATTAAGTGATGGTAGAACAGGATTTGTCGCTACAAATAAAGAAGACACTCTCGGAAAATGTGAAGAATTTTACAAATGTATGGGGTTAGATGGAATGCCTGAAAGTAAAGCAGAAGTTGGTATGAAAGTAAAAGATTTATTAAAAGTAGGCTTGTTTTCTGGAGATCCTCTTTTGAGATCTGTATCTTATGCTGCGGTAAATGCGATTTTTAATAAAAATCCAGAAAGATTTATTGAAGGCGATACGTTGAAATTGATGGAATTTAATAAAAAAGATATAGTAGGAATTGTTGGAGAAATTACACCGTTTGTTGATGCTTTAAGGCCAAAAGTGTGGGATGTTCTTATTTTTGACAGACAGCGAAGACATGACCAGATTTTACCTGACTGGGCAATAATAGAAATGTTGCCTAAATGTACAGCTGTTATTATTACGGGAACGACAATTGTAAATGGTACAATCGATTATATATTAAATTATATAAATACTGAAAGAGTTGCTATTGCAGGTCCTTCGACTATAATGGTTGAGAATGTATTTCCTGTAAAGATTTTGTCTGGTTCATTTATAGAAGATCCAGATAAATTATTTGATTTAGTAAAAAAAGGTGCTGGCACCAGGACATTATTTAGAAGTGGTGCTGCACGCAAAGTAAATTTAATATTTTAAATATTTATATAATTCTTTCAATGTATAGATGGAATCAGAATAGGTTATATTTTGGTTCCATCTTTTTATTAGTATTGATTTTATACCAAAATTGTTTCCGCCGACTATATCAACGTTATAATTATCTCCAACAAAAATTACTTCATTTTTTTGTAAATTCATTTTATTTAATGTATATTCAAAAATTTTCGGATCAGGTTTATACATTTTAACTGAATATGATGTAATTAAAAAATCAAAAGGAAAAGGTTTATTTTTCAATGCAGGAATTACAAAATCATCATCAGCATTAGATAGTATTGCTATTTTTATTTTTGCCTTTTTTATTGTTTTTAAAAATTCAACATCATCATATGGTTTTAATTCAATAAAGGTTTTATACATTTGGTTAATATACCATTCTTCTGAATTTTCTAATTTATAAAACTTTTTTAATTCTTTAAACATCAAATTGTAATATTCTCTTTCGGGTTTAAATGGTTTTAAATGATATGAATTAAAATACTTATTATATACGTTTCTGATTGTTTTTTCTAAATCTATTGCGGGAATATTAATCTCTTTAGAAATAATTTCAGCTATTGGAAGAAAAAGATGATTGGCATTTATCAATGTACCATACAAATCGAAAATAATACCTTTTATCAAATCAATCACTCCTTATTTTTCATTTATTATTATTTGACAGTTCAATTATATCATAATTGTATATAGTCAATGATTAATTATCTAAAAATTTACTAAAATATTATATACTTAGAATTAAAGTATGTTATAATTGTAATGAAAATTAATCTTGGGGAGGGAACTATATGATGGTAGATAGACAGGAATTTTTACAACCTCTAATTACAAAAACTAATTCAAAAATTGTGATGTTAGTAATGGATGGTATTGGAGATACAGTAGTTAATGGAAAAACACCTTTACAGGCAGCTAATACACCAAATTTAGACAAAATTGCAACAGAGTCAGATTTAGGTCAAACAATACCAGTTTTACCAGGAATTACACCAGGTTCAGGACCAGGACATTTGGGTATTTTTGGATATGATCCTATAAGATACCAAATTGGAAGAGGAATTTTAGAAGCATTAGGTATAGATGTTGAGGTTGGAGAAAAAGATGTTGTTGCAAGGGGAAATTTTGCTACAATAGATGGTGATACTGTAGTTGATAGAAGAGCTGGAAGGCCAAAATCAGAAGAATCTGCAAAGATAGTTGAAAAATTAAAAGAAAATATTAAAGAAATTGATGGGGTTAAGATTCAATTTTATGCAGGAAAAGAACATAGATTTGTAGTTAAATTAACAGGTGAAGGTCTTGATGATAGAATTGAAGATGCTGACCCGCAAAAGGAAGGGTTGCCTATAAAATGGGCTCATGCAACTCATCCAGATGCAGAAAAAACTGCTGAAATATTTACAAAATTAATGAAAAAAATTAGAGATGTTTTAAAAGATGAACCAAAGATAAATTTTGCTTTAATTAGAGGTTTTTCTAAATATCCAAATATTCCGCAATTTCCAGAAGTATATAAAATGAGAGCAGCTGCTATTGCTGTATATCCTATGTATAAAGGATTAGCAAAATTAGTTGGAATGGATATTTTAAATGTCGACGGAGAAACACCTTCAGATGAGTTTAAGACTTTAAAAAAATACTGGAATGACTATGACTTTTTCTATATACATATAAAGAAAACAGATTCATATGGTGAAGATGGGAATTTTGATGCAAAAGTTCATGTAATAGAAATGGTAGACGAAGCATTACCTGAATTATTAGAATTAAACCCTGATGTATTAGTTGTTACTGGCGACCATTCTACACCTGTAGCTATTAGCGGGCATAGTTGGCACCCAGTTCCTTTTATGATTAAATCTCCTTATACAAGAGCAGGATTATCAAAATCGTTTGATGAATTTGAAGCAGCAAGAGGTTCTATGGGAACAATTTATGCTGTTGATTTAATGGGATTGTTAATGGCAAATGCAAGAAAACTTGAAAAATTTGGAGCATAATGCCATTTTTTATAAATCTATTTTTTAGTGTAATTGTTTTAATACTTTTTGTAAAATTGAAAATGATAACTACAGCCATAATTTTTATGGCTGTAGTCTTTTTTCTATTTAATTACTCATTAAAAACAAAAGTATTTTTTATACTAATATTGTCTTTAGTGTTAATTAAAACAATTACTTCATATTCAATTCCGACAAATAAAGAACTAGGGATTTTAGGAACAATTATTGATAAATCAAATAACTATTATATAGTAAAAACTAATGAAGTTTATTATGATGATTCTTGGAAAAGTATAAAAGGAAAATTGTATTTTTCGTATAATAAATTTACTACTGATCCTTTTGAAATAGGTAATAATATATACATTGTAGGTAAAAAAACTAATGGTAAATTCGATCCAATTTATATGGCTAACTCTTCAGAAAAAAGTATATATTCTGTAAGGAATTTTTTTAAAAAAAGGATATACAGGAATTTTCAATATGATAATAGAGAAATACTTTTTTCGGTAGTTTTTGGTGGATTAAAAGGAAAAAATGCGGAAATCTTTAAAAATACAGGACTCCTGCATTTGTTTGCTGTATCAGGGTTCCATGTCTATATAATTTATTCCTTGTTATATTTTCTATATTCTTTTACACTTTTTCCCATTAATATTAGAAGATTAATTACTATAATAATATTATTTATATATTTATCAGCATCAGGATTTTCAGATTCAGCAATGAGGGCAACTTTTTTGCTCTCTATAATTGAATTAAATAAATTAATAGGATGGAATGTTAATTCAAAAAATATTCTTGGTCTAATTGGTGTAATAAATTTATTGTATAATCCTAATGTGCTTTTTTCTGCAGGATTTTTAATGAGTTATTTTGCAGCACTTTCAATATTAATAATTATAGAATATACAAATAATCCATTTTTAGTCACATTATCTGCATTTTTAGCTGTGCTACCTTGGAGTATTTTGTTTTTCAAAGGTTTTTCTTTTGTAGGAATATTTTTAAGTGTTTTTTTTACACCAATAATATATTCGCTAATGATTTTATCTGGATTGTATATAATTGTACATTTGCCAGATTTTGTATCCAATTTTGTAAATTATTACATATCCATTATAAAGAGTCTTTTGCAATATATAAATAGATATATACCATATATTACATTAAAAGATAATTCTTATATATTTTTATATTTTATATCCATAATATTATTAATTTTTTTCCATATAGTTATTTATAAAAGATATACGATGTCCAAAAAGTAAAGTCGCTCAAACCTTGATTGTTAATCCCCAAAAATAGCTCATTCTCGCCGGTCGTATCAGACTCACATCCATGTTCGGTATTTTGCATCCGTGCAAAATTGACCGGCTTCATTTTTCTCTTAGATTTTTTATACCTAAAAAATCTAAGAGAAAAAAGATATTCAGAGGAGGAATAGAAATGTCTGGAAAATTTATATTAATTGTAGGTCCTATGTATTCTGGAAAAACATCAGAACTTATATCTTTTGTTGAGATTTATACATTGGGTAGAAAAAAAATAAAAGTATTTAAACCTATTATAGATGATAGATATTCTTCTGAATACGTTGTTTCTCATACAGGAACAAAAATTAAAGCTATACCAATAAAACACTCGAAAGAGATGTATGAACACTTGGATTATGATGAAAAAGCTGTTTTTGTAGATGAAGTTCAATTCTTTGATGAAGAATTGAAAGACGTTATTCTTGATTTGATTAAAAAAGGAATAAATGTATATTGCTCCGGATTGGATTTAACCTATAAAAATAATCCATTTAAAACAACAATTCTACTTTCCGCTTATGCCGATGAAATAATTAAGAAAAAAGCTGTTTGCCATGAATGTGGTGAATATAATGGAACAATCTCGTTTAAAATTGTTGGTAATGGTTCTGAGATAGATGTAGGTGGATTTGAAAAATATATAGCAGTTTGTAGAGATTGTTATGAAAAATTGAATTCAGAAAAATAAAACTATGAAAATTATAAGACTGTCTAAAAAGTCAAATTCACTCAGACAGCTTGATTGCTAATCCTTAAAATTATTCATTCTCAGCCGTCGCTCAAACAATACATCGTGTATTGTTTCGCTCAAAATTACATCCATGTAATTTTGACGGCTTTCATTCACAATTTTAAGGGCAATCTTCGAGTCTTCGTTTCATTTGAGACTTTTTAGACGGCCTAAAAATTATATTATTAATGCAAAAATTAATAATAAGTTTCAAATTTATTTATCTACAGTAGTTGACTAAAACTCAAAGATATGATAAAATATCTTGGAAAGTTAATAAATTTGGAGAGGTGGCCGAGCGGTCGAAGGCGCACGCCTGGAGAGCGTGTGACGGGCAAAACCCGTCCGTGGGTTCAAATCCCACCCTCTCCGCCATAAAACAGAGCGATGTGCTCTGTTTTTTTATTACTATTTACATTTTGTTATATTTTATGATATAATATAAGAAATCTTTGGAGGTATTTGTTATGAGTTTTTTTCAAAAATGGAAAATGCGATGCCCTATTATAAGATTCATTGAACGCTTAAGAATGAAAAAAATAAAAGTAAAAATAGGAAAAATTAAATAACAAAGTGAATTCTGAAAAATTTTTAAGTGAATTTCGTTGTTCGAAATGTAATATTATCGTAATTTTTTATTAATTTTAATTTGTTAAACTACTGCAAAAGTTAATATGTAAAACGAACAAACGGAGGCGCAACCGAGAAGAGTAATCTACCTATCGCTTGGGTAGGCTTGGGGTAGATGAAAGGCGAGGTTGCCGAAGGATGTAAGATATACCCGTCTTACATGCCTGGTTGTATAGGGAATACCTATGCAACTGTCGCATGAAAAACATGCGGAGAGCCGTTTGGGATAATATTTATTGATAATATTATTTCAATTTGGCCTTCCGTTGTGGAAGGCCATTTTTATTAGGAGGGATAATGTGAAAATTGGAATTGTTGGTGCTACTGGAGAAGTTGGTAGAACAATGATAAAGGTTTTAGAGGAGTTTGATTTGGATATTACAGAGTTAAGATTGTTTGCATCAAAAAAATCACAAGGAAAAGAAATAAAATTCAAAAATAAAAATTATTTTGTTGAAGAATTAACTGAAGAAAAAATGAAAGAACATTATGATTATCTACTTTTTTCTGCAGGGAGCACGATTTCAAAAAAATTTGCTATTATAGCTAGTAAAAATGGGAATACTGTTATAGATAATTCATCAGCATTTAGAATGGAAAAAGATATACCATTAATTGTTCCTGAAATTAATGGAGATATTATAAAAAATTATAAAGGAATTATAGCAAATCCAAATTGTTCTACGATTCAAATGGTTTTAGCTTTATCAAATATACAAAAAGAAATTGGTATTTCTGAAATATTTGTAAGTACGTATCAGGCAGTTTCTGGTGCTGGAAATAAAGGAATGAAAGAACTTTTGGATCAAGAAAATGGGAATAATAACATTAACTATTTTCCCGATTTAATACACCACAATGTAATTCCATTGATAGGAAATATAATGCAAAATGGTTTTACAGAAGAAGAAATGAAAATGGTGAATGAAACAAGAAAAATTTTTAATAATAATAAAATAAAAATATATCCAACAGCAGTAAGAGTTCCTGTTTTATACGGACATTCCGAAAGCGTAGCATTTAAAATAAATGGAAAAAGTTCAGTAAAAGAATTAAAAAAACTTATATCAAATGTAGAAAATGTTGTATATACCGAAGAATTAATAACCCCTTTAAATGTAGCTGGAAGTAATATTACTTATGTTTCCAGATTAAGACAAATTGAAGAAGATACTTTTCTGTTATGGATTGTAGCTGATAATGTTAGAGTTGGTGCCGCTACAAATGCTGTGAGGATATTATTAAAACATTATGAGTTGAATGGATGATAATATGAAAAAAATCCCATTTGATATTAATTATTTACTAAAAAATTTTCCAACACCATTTTATGTTTATGATGAAAGAGGAATTTTGAATTCTTTAAAAAAATTACAAAATTCATTTAATTGGTGTGACTTTAAAGAATATTTTGCTGTAAAAGCAACACCTACGCCCTACATATTAAGAATTTTAGGAGAAAATGGGGCTGGAACTGATTGTAGCTCTATGGCTGAACTTATCTTATCGGAAAAATCAGGAATTAATGGAGAAGACATACTTTTTACATCAAACAATACACCTATTGAGGAATATAAAAAAGCATATGATTTAGGGGCTATAATTAATTTTGACGATACAGATCATATAAAAAAATTTTTAAATAAAATAGGCAAACCAGATATAGCTTCAATAAGATATACTCCTAAAAACGCATATGGTACTGAAGTTATAGGTAATCCAAAGAATTCAAAATTTGGTATGCCTTATAAAAAGGTTTTAGAAGGTTATAAGATTATGATAGATTCTGGTATAAAAAGAGTTGGATTTCATGCTATGCTTGTTTCCAATACATTAAGTACAGATATTATTACCAGAAATACTCAAATCATTTTTGAAGCAGTCAAAAATATTTCAGAAAAATTAAATATAGAATTTGAGTTTATAGATATAGGGGGCGGCTTTGGTATCCCTTACAAGCCTGAAGAAAAAGAGTTGGATATTAATTTACTGAGTAAAAATATAAAAGATCTATACAATTATTATTTTAATGATTTTAAACCAAAATTATACACAGAAAATGGAAGATATATTACAGGACCACATGGTTATTTAATAACAAAAGTATTACATATCAAAAGTAGTTATAAAATGTACGTTGGGGTTGATGCGAATATGGCAAATTTAATGAGACCAGCTATTTATGGAGCATATCATCATATTACGGTATTAAATAAATCTGGAGAATATGAAACATATGATGTTGTTGGGTCATTATGCGAAAATAACGATAAATTTGCCATTAATAGAAAATTACCTAAAATCGAAGAGGAAGATATTTTAATAATCCACGATGTCGGAGCTCATGGACATTCGATGGGATTCAATTATAATGGAAAATTAAAATCTGCTGAATTTGTTTATGATGGTGAAAAATTTAAAATGATTAGAAGAGCTGAAACATTGGATGATTATTTTTCAACAATAATATTTTAAGCGAATCAGAAGATTCGTCAAGGAGGGGATATTTATGTTTAATGGTGTTGGCACTGCTATTATTACTCCGTTTAATGAAAACTTTGAAGTTGATTATAATGCATTAGAAGAATTTGTGAATTTCCAATTAGAATTTGTTGATGCATTAATAGTTTTAGGAACAACTGGAGAAGCTCCAACAATAAATGAAAAAGAACGAGAAAAAATAGTTTCAAAAGTAGTTGAGATTGTAAATAAAAAGATACCTGTTATTGTAGGAACTGGATCCAATAATCCAGAGCATGTATTGAATAACAATAAACTTGCGGAAAAGAATGGCGCTGATGGATTGCTTATAGTAAGTCCTTATTATAATAAATCAACCCAAAAAGGTTTAGTCAAATACTTTACCTATATTGCTGAAAGAACTGAATTACCTATAATCTTATACAATGTTCCATCAAGAACAGGAGGAAATATTTTACCTGATACTGCTATTGAGATTTTCGATAAAAACAAAAATGTTATTGGTATAAAAGAAGCAAGCGGAAACATTTCACAAATAGCAGAATTAATATCAAATAAACCCAATGAGATGTTAGTTTATTCAGGAAATGACGATCAAGCATTACCTTTAATGGTATTAGGTGGAAATGGCGTAATATCAGTTTTCTCAAATGTTTTGCCAAAACAAATGAAAGAATTAACTGATGCAATATTAAATGGGAATTTTAAAAAAGCTCAGGAAATTAATAATAAATATAATATTTTAATGAGAAAACTATTTGTTGAAGTAAATCCAATACCTGTAAAATATGCTGTTTCTAAACTTGGATACTGTAAAAATATTGTACGATTGCCTTTGGTAGAACTTAGTGAAAATGGAAAAATATTAATTGATAAATTGTTTGAGGAGTTGAGCATATTATGAAATATGGAATAATTGGAAGAAATGGAAGGATGGGAAACGAAATTTATAATCTTTTTTCTGAAAAAGGGCATAAATTGGTATTTTCGTATGATAAGAATGGAGAGAATTTTATAGAAAATCCTGATATATTAATAGATTTTTCCTTACCTGAAGTTTTTAATAAGGTAATAGAATACACAAAAAAATTCAAATGTCCTTTAATAATAGGAACTACTGGTTTAAGTAATGAACAGATAAATGAATTAAAAACCTTATCACATGAAATACCAATAATTCAGAGCTATAATTTTTCTATTGGCATTCAGGTATTACTAAAGTTAGTAAAATTAGTTGATAAGTTATTAGATGATGCCGATATTGAAATTTTTGAAGTACATCATAGATTTAAAAAAGATAAACCTTCTGGAACAGCTAAAATGATTAAGGAAGTGTTGAATAAAGAGGTTAATATATCTTCTCTACGATTGGGAAATGTTTCTGGTGATCATTCAATATATTTTGGAAACTTAGGTGAAGTTATTACAATTTCACATAGAGCATTATCAAGAAGAACATTTGCTGCAGGAGTTTTAAAGGCTGCTGAATTTTCTTTGAAAGTTGTAGCTGGTTTTTATACATTTCAGGATATCTTTGAACTTACTATGAAGGAGGATTAATATGAATTCTTATGAAATAATTGAATATATTGCCAGATCTAAAAAATCAACACCTATAAAGGTATATCTGCGTGGAAATTTAAAAGATATACCATTTGAAGAATATTATGGGAACGAAAAAGTAGGTATATTATTTTGTGAATTAGAAGAATTTGAAAAATTTTTAAATAGCAATAAAAATATAATTGAAAAGTATAGAATAGAAATGGATAGAAGAAATTCGGCAATACCTTTATTAGATTTAAAAAAAATCAATGCAAGAATAGAACCTGGTGCAGTAATACGTGATCTAGTTGAGATAGGAGATAATGCTGTAATTATGATGGGTGCAGTAATAAATATAGGAGCAAAAATAGGAAAAAAAACGATGATAGATATGAATGTTGTTATAGGAGGAAGAGCACAAATTGGTAATAATTGCCATATAGGAGCAGGTTCCATTATTGCTGGTGTTATAGAACCACCAAGTGCAGACCCTGTAATTATTGAAGATAATGTCTTAATAGGTGCCAATGCAGTTATATTGGAGGGTGTTAAAGTAGGGAAAGGAAGTGTTGTTGCAGCTGGATCTGTAGTAACAAAAAATGTGGATCCGTATACAGTAGTTGCAGGAATTCCAGCAAGAGTTATAAAAAAAGTTGATGAAAAAACAAAAGATAAAACTAGACTATTAGATGAATTAAGAAATTTGTAGGTGATAAAATGAATATAGTTGTACAAAAATACGGCGGTTCATCTGTGGCAACTCCGGATAAAATAAGATTTGTAGCAAATAAAATTAAAAATAAAGTTAGAGACGGTTATAAAATAATTGTTATAGTTTCTGCAATGGGAAAAACTACGGACAATTTAATAAAATTGGCAAAGGAAATTTCTATTAATCCTCATCCAAGAGAATTGGATATGCTTTTAGCAACGGGAGAGCAGGTTTCTGTTTCTTTGCTTTCTATGGCTTTAAATGATTTAAAAATAAGTACAAAATCATTGAATGCTTTTCAAGCAGGTATATTTACTACATCTGATTTTAATAATGCTAGAATACAAAAATTTAAAATATCAGAAATAATAAAATTATTGGAATATTATGATGTTCTTGTAATTACAGGTTTTCAGGGTATAACAGAAGATGGAGATTATACAACGTTAGGAAGAGGCGGTTCCGATACGTCTGCAGTCGCTTTTGCTGCTGCTTTAAATTGTAATTGTGAAATATATAGTGATTTTCCAGGGATTTTCACTTTTGATCCCCAAAGATACCCTGATGCAAAAAAGATAGATTATATAACTTATGATGAAATGCTTGAAATGGCGTCATTAGGAGCAAAAGTTTTACATAATAGAGCTGTGGAGGTGGCCAAAAAATTTAATGTTAAGATTTATTGTGCAGGTACTTTTTCAAATGAGGAGGGAACATATGTGGTTTCTGATAATATTGAGAATCCTGTAGTTACAGGAATGAGTGTTATGGAAAATCAGACTCAGGTCACAATAACTAATTTGCCATTTAATCATGCCATTATATATAATCTTTTTGAAAGTATAGCGCAAAAAGGTTTTAATGTAGATATGATTTCAATTATAAATATAAATGAAAAACTAAATGTCTCATTCACAATTATCGAAGAAGAAATGTCTCATTTTGATAATTATTTAAAAGAGGCTTTAAATACTTTCAATGAATCTCAAATAACGTATGAACACGGATATGCAAAAATTTCTGTAGTTGGTATTGGAATGAAAACTGAAAAAGGTGTCGCTTCAAGATTTTTTAAAGCGCTTGAAGATATTCCAATAAGAATGGTTACTACATCAGAAATAAAAATATCCTGTCTTATTGATAAAGAATATTTAAATGAAGCGACAAAAGCATTAATAAAGGAGTTTGAATTATGATTTTAAAATTATATGATTATTTTAATTTACAAATTGCTACTGCTAAAGGTGTATATATTTATTCAGAAAAAGGGGGAAAATATTTAGATTCATTTGCGGGAATTGGTGTATTATCTTTTGGTCATTCAAATGACAGTTTAATTCATATAATGCAAAGAAAAATGGAAAGATATATGCATATATCCAATTTCTTTTTGGATGAAGATGCTGAATATGTTGCTCGAAAATTAGTTCATTTTACTAGAAAGGAAGGAGCAGTATTCTTTACAAATTCTGGCGCTGAAGCAACTGAAGCAGCATTAAAAGCCATTAAAAAAATATCAACAAATAAAAAAAATAAAATTATATATTTCAAAAATGGTTTTCATGGAAGGACATTAGGTGCTTTATCTATAAATGGCTTTGAAAAATTAAAATTTCCTTTCAGACCTCTTTTGCCTCATTGTAAAGAATTTATTTTCAATGATATTGGTGGTTTTGATGATTACATGAAATATCATGGCAATGAAGTTGTAGCGGTTTTTGTAGAACCTATTCAGGGTTCTGGAGGAGTTCTTCCTTTAACAGATGAATTTGCTGAAATATTAAATAAACATCATAAAGAAAAAAAGTTTATTCTTGTTTGTGATGAAATTCAGGCTGGTCTTGGAAGAACGGGAAAAATTTTTTCGTATGAACATTTTAATTTGAATCCTGATATAATTACAGTAGGAAAATCATTAGGTGGTGGATTACCATTAGGAGCGACAATATTTTTGAATGAAACTATAAATATTTTAAAACCTGGTGATCATGGTTCTACATTTGCTCCTAACCCAATAGCTTTAGCTGGAGCTAAATATATATTGGAAAATATTCCAACGTTACTAACAGATATATCTAAAAAAGGACAATATATTATCAAAAAAATCGAAGATATTAATTCATTAAAAATAGTTGATATAAGAGGGAAAGGCTTAATGATTGGAATTGAATTAGATGATTCGTATCCAAATTTAAGAGATAAAGCTTTTCAAAAAGGATTATTGCTAAATGTTATTTCTAATAATACAGTAATTAGATTATTACCAGCGTTAAACATTTCTTATAATGAAATAGACGAAATTATTAAAATATTGGAGGAATTATTATGATATCTCCTGTTGAATTAAGACATATATTACATCAAAATCCTGAATTAGGATTTGAAGAATTTGAAACAACAAAAATTTTAGAAAAAAATATAATAGCTCTATCAAAACAATATAATACAAAAATTAAAATATTAAAACCTCTAAGTACAGGGTTAGTTGTAAAATATACACCTTTAAAAAATAATAATTATATTTTATTCAGAGCAGATATCGATGCGTTGCCAATAAAAGAAAAAAATGAAATTAAATTTAAATCAAAAAATAATTTTATGCATGCATGCGGTCATGATATTCATATGTCCATTTTATATGGTCTTATAGAATACGTTTTAAAAAATAATATACAAAAAAATCTTTTATTTTTATTCCAACCTGCTGAAGAAGGAGGTGGAGGAGCAAAAAAAATATTGGATTCTGGTATTTTCAATAAATTTAATATTTCCAAAGCTTATGCTCTTCATGTTACAGATGAATATGAAAAAGGAACAATAGCTACATCGAAAGGGGGTTTGTTTGCCTCTGCTGTTGAAATAGATATAGAATTTTTTGGGAAAAATGCACATATAGCCTTTCCACAAGATGGAAAAAATGCGTTAAATGCAATGAGAATATTTTTAGATTCTATAGAAAAAATTCCAAAAAATCCAACTTCACCTTTACTATTCGGGATTGGCAAGATTCAATCAGGGGAAGTTCGAAATGTAATACCATCATATGCAAAAATTGAAGGAAGTATTAGATCTTTAAATCTTGATTATACAGAAAGTTATATTAATAAATTGAATAAAATATTAAAATCAATAGAGAATTTTACAGAAGTAAAATATGAAATTACAATAGGATCTAGATATAAAGAAGTAGTTAATGATGAGTATTTATATAATGAATTTATAGAAAAAATAAATAATGAATATCAAATTATTAATTGTGGGTACAAAATGACAGGTGAAGACTTTGGTTTTATTGCTGAAAAATATCCATCATTAATGTTTTGGCTGGGGACGAGAGTTGATAAAAAATTTGGGTTACATTCCCCTTATTTTTTGCCAGATGATAGTATAATAAACATAGGAATCGAAATCTTCAAAAAAATTTTAAAATAAAAATATATGGAGTTTATATATCTTGAAGTATCCATTTTTCATTTTATCCCCCATTCTTTAAATTGTGTTGCACAATTTAATTATACTATAAATGAAAAGAGGTTGGTACAAATACCAACCTCTTTTTTTAAATCAATTTTGCTTACTTATATCAATATTTAAATCTAAATCAGAATTGTATATAGTAATAATTTCTGTTGCATCTGGTGTATATAAGCTGAAATCTAAATCAACATCTTCATCTGGTAAGTTAATGTTTGTATAGACATTTATCGTATAATTTCCATTTTTATATTTTCCAAGATGAAAGTTTCCATTTTTGTCTGAAAAAGTTATTCTTAATAATGTTGAATCATCGCTTATAGTAACAATAGCTTTTGAAACAGGGGTTGAATTGTCAGTGATGTTTCCTTTGACTAAGTATAGATCATTGGCATTTCCTCTTCTGAAAGTTGGTTTTAATACGGGTGAAAGTTTATATATATCGTTATTACCCATTTGGTGTAAAGATCTCACAACGTCAAAATCCAATACCAATTCTCCGCCTTCTCCAATATTTATATCCACATTTGGTATTAAGATATCTGATTTCATAAGAATAACGGAATGATCTTCCCCTGCTATCGTAACTGTTGCATCTTTAACCGTCATTTTTAAGTTTACGAGAGTAGAGTTTTCGGGTATTTCAAAGTTAAATAGGGTTGTTTCTGTTCCTGCTAAACTTAGAATATCATATTCTTTTTCAATAGAAATAGGGGTTGAAGTTACAGTTTCACCGTCTACAGTTTCATAAGTATAGGTGAAATCTTTAATATAAACCCATAAACTATCAACTTCACTTACTGGCCTATCTGTTAAAAGAACCTTTACTGTTGAATTTACTACATCTGCATCTTCGTTTACGTTTGCTACACAACTAATCAATGAAAAACTCAAAATCAATAATACTAGTAAAATATATGCTATCTTCTTCATACAAATCCCTCCTTAAATTATCTTTGATGTGTTTTTAGAATAGTTATAAATTGCATTTTTATTATACATAATGAACCTTAGAAATTTCTTAAAAATTTGAAATTAGAATACTAAATAATAATATTACTGAACCTGCAAATTGATTTAATGTGATCTGTTCTTTTAATATAAAAAAAGACAAAAAAGCTGAAAATATAGGTTGAACTAAAAACAGTATAGCGGTCAAATTACTTCCTATCTTTTTTTGATATTTCAATTGGAGAAAAATTACTATAATACTTCCGATAATTGCGGAATATAAAATTGTTAAAAAAGAGAACATTGAAATTTTAAAATCAATTTTGAAAAAGAGCATGGTAAAAAAACTAATTATAGTTACAGTAAGAAATTGAAAGGTTAATAAATCCTTTTCATGAATTTTTTTACTGAATTTAGTAATTAAAACTATATGTAATGCGAAACTTATAGCACATAATATCATTAAAAAATCCCCTAAATTAAAACCATTTATACCTCCAGATAAAAGATATGAACCTATAATAGAAAATAAAAATCCCAATCCCTGATATTTATTAATTTTTTCTTTATCTATTAAATAAGAAAACAATGGAATAAGTATTATATATTGAGATGTAATGAATCCTGCTTTTGTTGCTGTTGTATATTTTATGCCAATTATTTGGGATATGTAACCAATAGATAAAACTAATCCTAAGATGAAGGAATAAAAAAATTTTCCTCTTTTAAAAATAAAAAAAGAAATAATGGTTGCTATTGAAAATCTTAACGTAACATAAATTAAAGGGTTTGTATTTGCAAGCCCGATTTTTTGTATTGGAAAGGTGCTTCCCATTAAAACAGCAGCTAATAAAATATATATAATAGATTTTTTCATAATTTCCTCCAAAGTTTGTTATTACTTTTGGAATAACCTATTTGTATACTATTATAACAAATATTATAACAAAAAAACCACCTGATGGGGGTCTTTTTGTTTTTTTGGAATATAATAATCTTGATGTTTTCTTAATATTTTACTTGAAAAAACTAAAAAAATGTGATATCATAAACATATGACTAAAATAATAAACAAAAGTTTAGGTGATATTATGACAAATAGAGAAAAGGAAATATTAGAACTCGTAAAATCAAATCCATTTATAACTCAGGAAGAAATAGCCAGAATACTCAATATTGCCAGATCTTCTGTAGCAGTACATATAACAAATTTAATAAAAAAGGGACATATTTTGGGAAGAGGATATATTATCAATGAAAAAGATTATGTTGTAGTAATTGGTGGTGCAAATATAGATATAAATGGATTTCCGAAAGGAATTTTAAAAATGAATGATTCTAATCCTGGAAAATTAAATATATCTTTAGGTGGAGTTGGAAGGAATATTGCAGAAAATATTGCAAGAATGGATATAAATGTAAAAATGATAACAGCACTTGGAAAAGATATATATGGGGAAAAGATTTTGGAACATTCGAAAAATATAGGAATAGATATGAAAGATTCTATTATCTTAAACGATTATAATACTTCAACATATTTAGCTATTATTGATGAAAATGGTGATATGGCAGTTGCTTTGTCTGATATGGATGTTTGTGACAGAATAGATGTTGGTTTTATAAAATCTAAAAAGAAAATAATAGAAAAAGCAAAGTTGTGCGTAATTGACACGAATATTCCAGAAGAAAGCATAAAATATTTAGTTAATAATTTTAATGTTGCTTTTTTTCTGGATACTGTTTCGACTTCAAAAGCAAAAAAGGTTAAGGATATCGTTGGAAAATTCCATACAATTAAACCAAATAGGTTGGAAGCAGAAGTTTTAACTGGTGTCGAGATAAGAAACGATAATGATGCGAAGACAGCATGTAAAATTCTTTTAGAAAAAGGAGTAAAAAATGTTTTTCTAACTTTGGGTAAAGATGGTGTAATTTGTGCAAATAAAAAAGAATTATTTAAAATAAGTATACCAGAAATAAAGGTTATAAATGCAACAGGAGCTGGTGATGCATTTTTAGCCGGTTTGGTATATAGTTATTTAAACAACTATTCTTTAAGAGAATCTGTTGTTTTTGCGATAGGCGCATCTGTCATTACATTGTCTTCAAAAGACACAATTTCAGATGAATTATCTGTAGAAAATATAAAATTAAAAATAAAGGAGTTGGGATTATGTTAGAAAAGTATCTTGTTATATCTGATGAAGTAAGAAAAGCATTGAAAGAACAGAAACCAATTGTAGCTTTAGAATCAACAATAATATCTCATGGAATGCCATATCCACAAAACGTTGAAACAGCATTGAATGTTGAAAGAATTGTAAGAGAAAATGGTGCTGTACCTGCTACAATTGCTATTATAAATGGGAAATTAAAAGCAGGATTAATTGATGACGAAATAGAATATCTCGGAAAAAAAGGCCAAGAAGTAATGAAGGTTAGTAGAAGGGATATTCCATATGTAGTTGCAAAAAAAATGGATGGAGCTACAACTGTTGCAGGAACAATGATTATTGCATCAATGACTGGAATTAAAGTCTTTGCAACTGGAGGAATAGGTGGAGTTCATAGGAATGCTCAAGATACTTTCGATATTTCTGCGGATCTCCAGGAACTTGCAAATACAGATGTTGCAGTTGTTTGTGCAGGGGCAAAATCTATATTAGATCTAGGATTAACGCTTGAATATCTTGAAACATTTGGTGTTCCTGTAATTGGTTATAAAACGGAAGAGTTGCCGGCATTTTATACAAGAAAGAGTGGATATAAGGTAAATTTTAAACTTGATACACCTGAGGAAATAGCCGAATTTTTAAAGGTAAAATGGGAATTAGATTTAAAAGGTGGGGCTGTTATAGCAAATCCAATACCAGAAAAATATCAGATGGATTATGAGATAATAACAAAAGCTATAGATAATGCTATAAAAGAAGCGGAAAAACTTGGAATAAAAGGAAAAGAAACAACACCGTTTTTACTTTCTAAAGTAAAAGAAATTACTGGAGGGAAAAGTTTAGAATCAAATATACAGCTTGTATATAATAATGCGAAATTAGCAGCTCAAATAGCGAAAGATTTATAATTGAATTTGTCAAATCTCTATTATCCAAGAGTGTATAATACGATGTCTAAAAAGTTAAATTCACTCAGGCAGCGATTATCCTTTTACCCACCGTAGGTGTTAATATTTGCGAAGCAAATATTAAAATGTTTTTATTTTAAAATCTTAAATCTTTATCCTATAACCCGCTGTAAGCGTGTAACACCGGAGGTATATCATGAGAATTTTTTGTACATCGGGACCTGTTGATAAAAAAACATGTTATTATATTGAGCGACCAGATATAATGGAAGAAGCACTTGAACATATAGAAAATTGGAGATATTTTAATATTATATCTCCAGAAGAATCAGGTAAAACTACATTTTTGAAAACATTGATAGAAAATTTAAGAAACAAATATTTAACAATATATATATCATTAAATGGATATGGAAAAATAGGTTATGATGAATTCAAAAAAAAATTTATAAATGATTTTAGAAAGTCCCTTAAAGAGATGGGAGCGGATGAATTAAAAATAAAAAATTTAAAAAGAATAAATAATATTATTTTGGAAATAGCAGAAAAAGAAAATAAAGAAATAATATTGATGGTAGATGATTTTGAAAAATTAAAAACTTTAGAAGTATTAAATGAATTTTTGCATACAATAAGAGCGATGTTTCATATGAAAAAAGAATATAAATTGAGAAGTGTAATATTTTCAGGTGCAAAATATATTCCTATAATGCCTGATGATAAAGGGAGTCCTTACAACATAGCAGAACACATGGAAATACCCTACTTTACCAAAGAACAAGTATATGATTTACTTTCACAACACGAAACAGAAACAGGACAAATATTCGATGAAAAAGTAAAAGAATTAATATGGCATAACGCAGCAGGACAACCAGGACTAACCAATGGACTTGCATATGATTTAGTAATGAAAAAAGCAAAAGGAGAAAAAATAATAACAGAAAAACATTTTGAAAAAACGTTATATGATTACATGTATGTTTATATAGACAAAAACATAGCAAATATAATAAACAAAGCAAAAAATGAAAAGGATTTAATAATGAAAATATTATTTGAACCAAATAATGTAGAATTTAATATATATGACGAAAACATAAAATTCTTATATTTAAATGGTTTAATAGACAATTGTAATGGAAAGTGCTGTGTAAGGGTACCATTATACTATAAAGCATTATATGCAAGGTTTAAACCAAAAGTAAATATTGATAATAGTTGATTAACGATGATTGAAATAATAGTGATTATCTATATAATTTTTGTGAGGTGCGTCTAAATGAGACGAGCTTTCGGATTATTAAGCATAATAATATTTTTTATTTTTACAAGTGTTAGTATTTTCATTAATAAAAATTGGTGGAATATTCTCAACTATACTTTCAGCAAACTTGGAAAACCAGCGCTCGCTTTATCGCCATGGATTTTTTCTGTAGGAGTCATAATCGGTGGAATTTTTATGAGTATCCATGGATTTCTTGTTATTTCACACTCCGAAAACAAACTTAAGATTGTTGGAGGCTCTTATGTTATACTATCAGGAATTTTTATGATTCTTTCTGGGGTTTTCTCTGATGGGACGAAATCACACGATTTTATAGCGCTTTCTACATTCTTGTTTTTCTATACTGGAAACCTATTATACGGTCTTGGAAGCTATGACAAGAAGATTAGAAATTGCTTTATAACCATTTTTATTGCCGCAATTGTTGGACTTTTACTCCCAATATGGCCGTCACTCGGGATCCTTGAAGTTTACGGTTTATCTTTGGTTGTTATTGAATGTATACTAATTATCTATGAAAAAGACCCTGTTTTATCCTTAAAATAATATGTTTTGTCTTATATCATAATTATATTTTAATTAATAACAAAAAATCAGGCTTTTTATGCCTGATTTTTTATTTCTACATTCAGAGGTTTCTTTCTAAATGGTCCCTCACAAGAAAGGTAACACCATTACAATGCTTGTTTTGTTGTATAATATATAATATTATATACATTATATAATAAATATTATTTGAAATTTTCTACTTTTATATAAAATATATTATATATTTTATATAAAACAATGAATAATATAAATAAGATTTTATAAATAGAAGATTTGATATTTATATTATATATAAATTATAATATATTTTATATAGATAAATTATATTTATAATATAACATATGAAAGATATACAATTTATAAAATATATACAATGTATAAATTTACTTCTGAAAAAACTGTGTATTTTCAAAAAAGTAAATCATTTATTTTAAAAATCACTACTTTTATAAGCGATAAAAATAGTTAATAATGTCTATTTTATGCTTTATTAAGGCTTTTTTATTAACTTCGGTAAATTTTGATTTACCGAAGTAAAAGGAGGAGATTATCAATCAATACTGCTAAAAAATTTATTTATTTAAATTCTCCGATTTTAGACACTATAAAAAAATCGGATGATTATTTTATCATCCGATTAATAAAACGCCTTTTATATCGCAAAATTCTTTTTAAGAAAATATTACATAAATTTTACTACAAAATGAGTAAAAATCATATAAACAACTTTCTCTTTTGAACTTTTATAAGATTATTAATATTATTTTTTTTCTGATATATCCATATTAACAACAAAATAATCCATTGTAAATTTAAAAATCAAAATATGCCGGGTTTGATTATATGTGAAATGTGAAAAATATCCATAAATATAAAATACAACTCCATATAAAAAAACAGAAATTATAAAATTCTTAAAATTTCTCTTATTCTTTTTCGTTCCCATATATTTTTCTCTGATTATTGCAATTATTATAATCATAATACTGGTTAATAAAAATTTAAGAGATATAATAGAAGGATATTTATATGTAAAAGGAAATTTTGTAGTCAAAAAACTTGGCATCAGATACCAATAAAAAAAAATTTCAAAAATAGTGTATAATATTGTAGCTTTATCTTTCTTAACCAATAAAAATATTTTTTTTATATCAATCACCTCAATAAGTATATAATACTTTTTTAAATTCTATTTTAGTTGAAAAAATTTCGTATCCTGCTATATAAAAATCAATGTTATATAATCCTAAAAATTTTTGTGTATTTTGTTTAAATACTACTGTAATGTTTTTATTTGGATTTGTGAAATCTGGAGATATAACATTATAATATGCATTATATATTATATCATCTTTTGTTAATACACAAAAAACAGGTAAATATTTATCGCTTTTTAGTATTTTTTTAATTTTTAAATTTACTAAAATTTTATTCTGCGCCACCAATTGCATTTTTTATACCCCCGTTAACACCATTCGCAGTTCTCTCAGCCACTTCCCTTGTTTTACCAGTTGCATAATCATGCAATTCCATATTATACAACTTCCAGTAATCACTTGATTCGTGAGAAATACCATCGTTAATATACATTCTATCCCTCCTATTTGATAGTTTCTAAAAGTGTAATAAAAAGAATGTATTTTCAAAGTTATCATTTTCACTTATTCAATTCATAATAATTTTATCAAATAGGTTGTCTAAAAAGTTTCAAATGAAACGAAGGCTCGAAGATTGCCCTTAAAATTATGAATGTAAGCCGTCAAAAAAACAGGATGTTTTTTTGAGTGAAGCTTTNNAAAAAAAAAAAAAATCAACAACATTGAAGTAAATTATTTCTAAATTTTTCTTTTCATAAATTTAATAAATTTACACAATTATTATATCGTTTGATATATTATTATTGTTAAATTTTCGTTTAATATGAGTAATATTAATCAGATATGTCCTTTTTAAAACCAGGCTATTTTAGACTCGATAAAAAAATCGGATGATTAATTTATCATCCGATTAATAAACACCTTTTATATCGCAAAATTCTTTTTAAGAAAATGTTACACACAAATTATTTATAATTTAATGAATACCATTACTATTTTTTAAAATTTCCCATCCTTTTTCAGCTGTGAATTCAATAAGAATTATTTTTTCTTCTTCTAATAACCTTATTAAATTTTCTTCAAATCCACTTTTTGAAACAAGAATAAAATTATCTATCTCCATCTTCAATCTTTCTGTTTTAAGTTTTAGATTATAAAAATCCTTTACATTCATCTTTCTATTTCTCCATTTTATTTCCGCTGCATAAATTTTATTATAAAAATCCTTTCCCAGCATATCTATTTCAATGTCCTTATTCCAATAATTGCCTGCTTCAATTAAATTAAATTTTTCTTTTAAATAATTTATACTCTGTTTTTCAAATTCAAATGATACATATTGTGGCAAATCCCTTTTTATAACTTCCAAAACATTTGAGTAATCATTTAAATCCACATTTTCCTTATATGGAAAAATATATCTATACCAGAAATTAAATAACTGATCATCTATCTTATACAAAAAATTTTTTATTCTATGTGGATTTTTCGTAAATGCTGGATATATTCTTTTTACTATCTTTAAAAGTTGAAGGGATTTTAAATATGGTTGTATTTTTCTGGAGTCTTTTTCTCCAATAAATGTTGTTATCTCATTGATCTTTGTCTTTCCGTTAGCAAGTGCTTCAAGAATAGATTGATATACAGAAGTTTCCCTTAATTCTTGAGTTAAAATAAAATATGGTTCTTCTTTCAATGGAGCGCCAAGCGTTAAAAATAGCTTTTCTATATTCTCAAAAATATCGATATTATTATCCCATAATTGTAAATAATATGGAACGCCTCCTATAATTGAATAAACAATCATTAAAAAATGATAATCATAATTCGGAAGAAACAAACTAATATCTTTAAAAGCAATAGGATTCAACATTAAATTTCCTGTTTTCCTTCCATATAATGGATTATTATAACTCAAGATACCTTCCATAAAACTTATGCTTGATCCACATAAGATTAGTTTGATTTTAGAATTTTCAAATTCATCAATCAATAATTGAAGTATTGAAAGCATTTCCTGATTCTTTTCAACCATATACTGAAATTCATCTAAAATTAAAATTAAATTTTCTTTTTTTGATAATTCAAACAGAATTCTAAATGCATCTTCCCAGTTTTCAAAAGTAATTTTGCCAAAATTCAAAAATTCTCCTACTTTCATTGAAAAAATTTTTAACTGTTCTTTTGGAGAAATTTTTCTTGCAGTATAATATAATGTATTTTTGTTTTTTGATACTTCTTTTAATAAAAAACTCTTCCCAATTCTTCTTCGGCCATATAATATAAAAACTTCTTTTCTATTGGAATTCAAAATCTTTTCAAAAAAATCTCTTTCCTCAAATCTATCTATAAAAATAATTTCACCTCCAAATTAAATTATACTAAACTAAATTAGTATAATTTAAATTAGTATAATTTAAATTAGTATAATTTCAATGTAATTATATCACAAAAAAATCAATTTTACTATATTGTATACAAAAAATAAAAGCTTTCCAAAAATGGAAAGCTTTAGAAATAATTTTTAGAAATATGCTTTTATATTAAGAGAAATTGAGTTTGTTGTTTCAAGTGATTTCATCGGATGATTTTCATTTTCTGCATATGCATATTTAAAAGAAATTCCAGGTTCAAAATTATCTATTCCAGAATAATAAATTTTAACATTTGCCATATATCCTGGAAGATATGCATCATTAATTTTCGCAAAATCAATAAGACCTAATCCTTCTAAATTAAAATTGTTAATCTTCATTTTTATATAAGTATCTCCACCAAATGAAATATGATCCTTTAATTCTTCATTTGGAAGTCCATTAAATCCTTCAATCCCAAAAGTAAACTCCTCACCTGAAGTATATTCTATTCCAAAAACCCCTTTTACATAATATTTCTCAAAAATCTCAACATTTGTTGATGATGTTGTTAAAACAGTTTCAGTTGGTTTGGATGTATCAGGTACATAATAAGATGTATTTACAATAACATAATTTCTTTCAGGCATTATAAATGCTGCCTCACCATGATAACTTATAGAATCAAAGAAGTTTGAAACTCCCTGAAGATCTATTGTTACTGAATTTCTCTTTGGTCTGTAAAATACAGTTTTTGATATACCTGTTCCATCTTCAGAGTATGAAATATCAATTTTTTCTGGAATCATAAAATGGTAATGATCATGAACAAATCCAAGTTTTATGTCATAATTCATAATATTCATTGAAATCTTTGATTCAAAATTTGAATTATAAATTGACAATTCATCTGTTGATGTTGAATTTGCTGTAATTGTATTTACTTTATATGTATTTGGTAATGATAAAAGTGTTTGACCAAGATATATTTCGTTTATCTGTTCATCAGTAAAATCTATTGTCTTTAATGTTGATGGATTTGCAAGGAATTGATTGATTTGATCCTGAGTTAATCCTTTACTTAAAAGTGTTTTTACTAATTCTTCTGTTGCACTTTCTACTTCTTCGTGTTTTGCTTTAAAGATATATGTTAATGTAGAATCATTTTCTGCAATTATATTTTCGTTGATTGTTTTTGGATATAATATAAATTGAGGTATATCATCATAAACTTTTGATGTAAAGGTTAATTCATATCCATAATCGTTTATATAACCATTTATTGTTATTCCATCTACAGGCAATGGTTTTAAGTCTTCAAAGATATTTATTCCATTATATGCATTTAAAAGAACAGATGGGCTATATAATGTTGCACTTCCATTATCCTGAATAAACCTTCCAAATCTTATCGTTGTATCATTTAGATAAACATCTGCATATCCTTCATTTAAAATATATAATGCCCATGGAAGTGAAGGTTTTATTATATAAGAAGGAATTAAAGATTTATATGTATCTCCAAGATCTATTTCATAATCAAAACCATCTATTTTAAAGAAATCTATTGACAATTTGTAATAAAGAGTATCGAGTTCATTTTCAATTGTAATGTTTGTTTTTAATCCACTAAACGTAGTTGATGCATCATTTGAAAAATTATATCCATATATATAATTTATATCACCTGCAATTGCAAATATTGAAAAAATTAATAGCATTATTATAATAATTGATTTTTTCATAATTATAACCTCCTGATTATTGATATTTCAACACAGGTTTTGAAATATTCCTTTTGTTGAAAAATCTTTTTGTAATGGAAATATCGAACTCTACATTTTTAATAATCAATATAGTTGAATGGTTTTCTTCAATATTATTTAATTCAATTCTTGTTGCAAGAATATGTCCAGAAAAATTCTTTATGTCACTAAAATTCATAACTTTTATCAATTTATTAGCTTTGTTATAAAATTCAATCTTTTCAAATAAAAGATCTTTTTTAACAATAGTAGCAACTATCTTTCCATAATCGCTATCTGATTCGTGTGGAATTATTTCCACAATATATTCCTTTTCTGTTTCATTGATCAAATTAGCATCATAATCACCATTTTGTTCGTTATAAAGTAAAGATATATCGTTGTATTTAAAGTCAGAGCCCACGAATTTTCCGTTTTTTGCGCCACCGGATATTCTCTTTGTTTTTCTGTATGCAGGCATATAAAGGTATATTTCGTCGTCAGAAAGTGTTAACAAAGTTATCCTTTTAACTTCTGCAGGTTTATTAAATCTTACAAGTGCTAATGTATCTTCTCCATCATGCATAAGATACATATCAAACTCTCTTTCTCTTATTTCACCATTTGAATTCTTTAATTGCATGATTACAAGCGATTTTTCTGTTTTGAAGTTATCATGTGCATCTTTAACTTTATCAAGTACATCCTGCCCTGTCATTGAAAAAATTGAAATTACAAAAGTCAATAAAATTACAATACTAATCTTTTTTTTCATAAATATCTCCTCCTCACTTTTTTTGTTTTAAAATAGAATCTTTTGAAAATTTATTTAAAAGATTATTATTTAGCATAGTCATCAATATAGGGAATATTGTTAATGTTAAAATTGGGGCAACAAGCATAGCTGTAGCTGTTAGAATTCCAAATTGACTTAACATTCCTATTTCAGAAAAGATAAATGTTGCGAAACCTAAGATTACTGCAAGAGAATTTATAACTATTGCTCTTCCAGATGTCGCAGATGTTCTTACAGCAGCTTTAAATTTATCTTTACTTAATCTATACTCTTTTTTAAATCTTGTAAGATAATGAATAGTATAATCAATACCTGTTCCTATTGTTATTGATGCAATTGTTACTGTTGCAGCGTTTAACGAAATTCCGGTAATTCCCATGATTCCAAAATTTACAATTATTGTTAAAGTAATAGGTATTAATGCGAGTAATCCCAATATAATGGAATGCATTTGCAAAGCAAATAATATAAATACAAGAACATATGCAAGCATCATACTTTCTTTTTGATTTTCAAATACCATATCATTTACTTTGTTTGTAAGAACTGGAATTCCCGTAATTCTAACACTTAAAATTCTTTTCCCTCCAGGAATTGGAACTTCTTCATCATTTACATATTGTGAAAGTTCTTTTATTTGAGCATTTGAAATGCCTAAATCCATATTTTTTAATTTTGTTTCTACATAATTTGCTCTTAATATGGGTTCGTAATCATATATAAAGTATTCATAATATTCTGAAATATATTCATCTACTTCTTTTCCATTTAAGTAATTTTCAAATGTTTTTATGCTGATTGGTTCTTCACCATATTCTTCAAGATATTTGTTAAATAACTTTAAAATATAGTTTTTATCAAGTTCATTTATTATATTTTCTATATTTATTTTTTTTGTTTTTATAAATAGATCTGTTATCTGTGATATATATTTGCCTTTTCTTGAAATAATAAATTCCTTTATTTCATTTTCAAATGCTTTTACGTGTTCGGTATTGTCTATATCAAATTCTTTAATTGTGTATTCTGTTAGTATATTTTCATTAATATAGTTCTTTAATTCTTTTTCAAATATTTTTACCTTGCTAAAACTTTTTGTGTTTACCATCATTTGAGAAATTGATTCATTTGCTTCTTCAGAAAGTATCTTATCTATACCTTCGCTACCTTCAATCAACATATAATCTTGCTCCATGGCTGAATTAGAACCTGGAATATATTTTATGCCGGTAAATCCTTCTGTTAAATTGGCAACAACATCTCCAATATTGGTAACCTGTGAAATTATTTCATAATTTTTAGAGAATTCAGATACATCTCTTATGGCTCTATTAAAATAAAAGTCTCTAAAATTATTTTCATTTTTTGCAAGAAAATCTACAAATATATAATCATTACCTCCAAAGTTTTCTCTTAAAAATTTAGAACTCTGAACCATATTTGTTTTTGCGCTCATAAAATTTTCAATTTGCATATCTGATTTGATTTTTGGAATAAAGAATGTTGTAATTAAAACAACTCCTATAATCAATAAAAGTGTGAGAGCTCTATGATGAACTAGTTTTTCTGTTATATATTTTAAAATATGGCTTTCACCGTCTTCAGAGAGATTTATTTTTGATTTAGGTTTAAAGATTATAAGCATTGATGGAACAAATACTGTTGCCATTAATAAAGCCAAAGCTATACCAAGAGAAGTAAAGATACCAAGTTGCCACACTGGTGTTAGGTCAGCAGTCAACAAAGATAAAAATCCAGCAATTGTAGTAAATGCACTTAAAATAACAGCAGTTCCAACATGTTTTAATGTTTCATTTACTGCTTGTTCGGCAGAAATACCTCTATGCAATTCTTCATAATATTTACTTATTATATGTATTGAATATGCAGTTCCTATACCAACTACCGCTATAGGCACAGCTGATGTTGTTATATTAAAGTCTATTCCAAGTAATTCCATTATTCCAACTGTCCATATATCTGCAAGCAATACAGAAATAATTGGTAATAAAACGCCTGCTATATTTTTGTAACTAAAATAAAGTACTCCCATAACGAGAATTAAAACAATAGGAATAAGTTTTAAAAGATTATCCTTTACTATTTCTTCTATTTCTCTGTTGGCAATAGCAGTTCCGAAAATATAATAATTAACATTTGCATTTTTAAAGACATTTTCCACTTTTAAGCCTGCTGATTTTTCTTCTACATTTTTCTTTAATCCTATAGCAAATAATACGCTTTTCCCATTTTCAGAAATAAATTTTCCTTTTATCATTTCATCATTTTTAAGCTCTTTTTTTAATAATTCAGGTTCGTATGAATTCTTATTTGAAAAATCATATGTTGATTTAAGATTTCCAACAGAAATGTCTCCATCTTCTGTGGTACTTATTCTTGGGGCATTTACTGGTGATATAACATTATCCACAACATCTAGTTTTTTTAATGTTTCAGTTAGTCTATAAATTTCATCAAAATGTTTATAAACATCATCGTATTTAACTGCTGTCAAAATCATACCGTTTAATCCAAACCTATCTGCGACTTCGTCATAAATCAATTTGTCTGGATCGTCCTTTGGTACATAACTTGAAATGTTGTCCCTTACGCTAACTTTTGAAGCATAGAGACTAAAAAAAACTGTTAATATTAATATAGAGACAACTATAACAGAAGCTTTTTTGCTGTTTAACTGCATTTTCATTCCTCCTTATATTTGGTGGCAAATATTGAATAGTTTTACGTTTGTATTTATACCCCTTATTTGTTTCATTAGTGTTTAAAAATAAAGAATTTTTTGGTGGCAAATAATTAAGACTTAATTAATGTGGTAAAATATATATAGAAAGGGATGAAAGGAGTATTGAAATGATAATAGTAGATAAGATAAAAGATGATAAAAAAGCTGAAGAGTTTTTAATGGAGATTGGTGTTTTAAAATTAAAAAAAGAATGTCCATATTGTGGTTGCAAAGAAATTTATTCAATTAGAAGAAATCATTTTAAGTGCAAATCATGTAGAAGAGAATGGTCTAAATATAATGAGAGTATTTTTAAAGATATAAGAATAAAGCCTTTGAAATTTATAAAAATAATACATGAACTTGCTAAAGGGAAGATGCTAAAAAGAATCTCTGAAGATCTAAAAGTTTCATATAACACTGTTTTGAAGATCAGGAAACTGCTTTTAAAAAGATTTATAAAGAAAATTTTTGGGATAGACAAAGTCAAAGAAAAATTTTCAATTGGTATAAGATTTAAAAATAATGATATTGAGTTAAAATATATAGAAGAGTTGTATATAGAAGAATTAGAAAATATAACCAATGAAAAACTCGGAAGATTGTATATATTCAAAAATATACATGGATATGATTTATATATAGTTTTCTCTGAAAAGGTTATTAAAAGTCTGGAAAAGAAATCAAAAAAAATAAATCTTAAAGAAGCGAGAAAAGAATTGCGTAATTATATCAAGCATTTTTCAGAAAAAATTTTACGTGGAAAAATTTCTAATAGACACACATTGCTTTTTACCCTCGCTCAATCATATGTCATTCAAACTTCTGGAAGTGAAAATCTTTTTTTGATTTTTATGGAATTACTAAAATCAAATGAAGAGATTCCAGAATAACTGGAACCTTTAAATATAGTCTTCAAATGATATAAAAATTATTTATGGACATAATATTATATTTCTCCACCATATGCAATCTGCACAGGATGGTGTATTTCCCCAGCAATCCTGTTCTGTTGATTCGACAAATTGACATCCGTTTTTTAAATCACAATCTGTGCAAGAGGGGAAAAGTGCATTTTTTACTTTATACCTAAACCAGGAATAATCTTTTGATATCCAGATATTCGAAAGTTTTTCCTTTAAAATATTTCCAAAAGAATAAGATTTTATTTCTTTTTTTTGACCGTATACATATTCTATGCCATCATGTAAAAATCTATAGCAAGGCACAACTTCCCCGTCCCATCTGATAACAGTTGAATTATTCTCTATAAAATTACAATGTCTTTCAGTTTTTAATCTAAAATTAGGAATTATTGCACTAACTTTTGCTGTTACAGCATCTGAAATTTGTTTTCTTAACCTTATATCTTTTTCCTTATCATCCTCTTTATACAATTCTAAGCCAAGAAAATGTTCATATACAGGAAGTATGTTTGAAATTACCACTTTTCTAATACCATATGGCAAAAGCGCTTGAATGATACCTTTAAAATCATTATAATTTTTTTCAGTTAATACAGTTTCTATTGATAATGCTGGTTTTCCTGTTCCCTGCATTTTTTTTATGTTATCAATTTTTTCAAGTAATTTTCTAACGTATTTAAAACTCGGATGACCTACATCACCCGTTTCAACAGAAATTATTATTTCATCTACTTTTAAATTTATTAATTTCACTAACTGCCAATCATTCAAAAAATATCCATTGGTTGTTATTGTTAACATATATCCAGCATCTTTTACCTTTTTTACCATATAAAAAAAATGTGGGTTCATTGTACATTCCCCAATACCTCCAAAAACAACATGATCAACATCAGAAAAATCTTTTAAATCGTTCATAACTTTTTCAAAAATATTCTTTGTCATAATCCCTTCTGAGTCAGTAAACGTATTTTTAAAACACATAGGACAATCAAGATTGCATCTGGATGAAAGTTCTAAATATATTTTTTTCAAGTTTAATTTTGGTTTTAAAATTAATTGAGCAGAACTCATTTCAAAAATATACTCTTTTTTCACTTTTCCATCTCCTACTATTTTAAACTATAGAATTCACAAATCTCATCTTTATAAAGTCCTTCTTTGCCAAGGGGAATCCTTATAATTCCATCTGACATTCTAAAAGGAGAAGCTATGCCAGATTCACCAAGAATAGGATGAGCTATAAATTCGTTTTCTCTATTTTCTAGTTTCGCAAAAATAAATCTTTCTCTACCTTGAACAGATGGAACATTCGTAGAAACTCTAACATAATTTGAAATTTGCGGTAAATATTCTTTATATCCAATTATCTTTTTCAATATTGGAAATAAAAATAAATATGAACTTACAATAAATGATGTTGGATTTCCTGGAAGACCTAAAATAACTTTTTCATCTGTTTTTCCAAAAATAACAGGTTTACCCGGTTTTACCTGAACACCATTATAAAATACTTCACCAAAATATTCTATTGTAGATAAAGAATAATCTCTTGCTCCTAATGAACTTCCACCAGAAATTACCACAACATCTCCATTTTCAAGTCCCCAGTTGACAGCTTCTTTAAATTCATCCGGATTATCTTTTACTAATTTATACCTTTTTGCCTGATATCCCTTACTTGTTAACCATGCCATTAATGTGTAAGAATTTCCATCTCTTATTTGAGTTTTTTTTCTAGAAACTGATGGTTCTACAACTTCATCACCAGTTGGCACAATACATACTATGGGTTTTTTATAAACTTTTATTTTTGTTATTCCTAAACTCATTAAATTGTGAACATGTCCAATATTAATTATTTCACCTTTTGAAATTATAATATTACCCTTTTTTACGTCTTCGTCTTTTTTTAAAATATTTTCTCCAGGAGCTACAGATTTATATATTTCAACTCTTTTTCCAATTTGATTCGTATTTTCAACCATAACACATGCATTTGCCCCTTTGGGCAACATACCTCCTGTTGGAATTTTCACGCATTCTCCGGATTTTATCTCTTCACTATACTCTTCACCCATAAAAACCTCTCCAACAACCCTTAAAAACGCAGGATTGCCGTCACTTGCGCCAAATGTATCTTCTGCAAATACTGCATATCCATCTATTGTTGATTTATCAAATCCAGGCAAGTTTTCTGGAGAATATATATCATCTGCACTTGCAAATCCTATTGTGTCTTCTGTATTTAATTCAAAAGTTTCCTCATAAAAATTCAATTTAGATATGAAATTTTCATATATTTCTGTTCTTGGAACAAACTTCTGGAATCTTTTTTTCATGAAATTACCTCCTCAATAATTTTCAAATAAAGGAATAGATTTTCACCAAATTTTTTTTAAAGATACAATCATTTATCTTAATTCTTTATATGAAATAAAAATACTTCTATTTTGAATTATATCATTTTTCATTTTTTTTACAAAATCCTGTATTTTTTCTCACGAAAATTAAAATAAAAATAAAGTTTATTTTTTTGTCATTTTATTGTATAATTAAAAATAAAAAGATTTTTTCAGGGGGTGGAATTTTGAAAAGACGTTTTTATTTAAATAAAAAGGATTTAGAAGAAGCTATTAGCATTTATTTTAAGGAATTAAAATATTATTTTTCAAATGATGATGTAGAAATTATACATTCAAGAAATGCATTTAATAGAGTTACAGGGAAACCAATTTTTGCAAATGAAAATGTACCATCATACAATAGTAGCGCAATGGATGGTGTAGCTGTTATAAGTAAAAAAACATATGGTGCAACAGAATCAAATCCAATAATTTTAGAAAAAGGAAAGGATTTTGAATACATAAATACAGGTTTTCCAATAATCCGGCCATATGACGCAGTGATAATGATTGAAAATGTTGAAATTTTAGATGAAACCAGAATTAAAATACGAAACAGTGTTTTTCCGTATAAAGATGTAAGAAAAGTAGGAGAAGATATTTGTGTTGGTGAAATGCTGTTTCCAAGATATCATACACTAACAGAATCTGATATTTCATTCCTCCTAATGGCTAAAGTTTTTGAAGTACCTGTGATAAAAAAATTAAAAGTTTTACTTATTCCAACAGGAAATGAAATTGTTGAACCAGAGAAAAAAACAGAAGAGTTTCAAATACCAGAAACTAATTCATTAATGATAAAAAATTATATAGAAAAATTCAATGCAGAGGTTGATGTCAATGAAATTTTGCCAGATGATTTCGAAATTATCAAAAATACTATTATTTCAAAAATTGAAAATTACGATTTGATATTGTTAAATGCAGGTTCTTCTGCAGGTTCAAAGGATTTTACATATTATGCGATAAATGAAGCTGGCAGAGTTATTATACATGGATTAAATATTAAACCTGGAAAACCTGCTATTTTAGGAATAATAAAAGAAAAACCCATAATTGGTCTTCCAGGTTTTCCTGTTTCGTGTAATATAATTTTAGAAGATATAATAAAACCATTGATATTAAAAAAGTCCAAAATGGAAATTTATTATGATAATCAGTTTGTAAATGGAATTTCAGGAAAAAGAATACATTCATCAATTACAGAAAAAGAATATTTGAGAGTTGGGATTGGAAAGGTTAAAAATAAATATGTAGCAATACCTTTAAAAAGAGGAGCGGCTAATATTTCTGCTGTTTCTAAACAAGATGGAATCGTTTATATAGATAAAGGTATAGAAGTTTTAGAGGATGGCGAAAAAGTAAAAATACAATTAAAAAGAGAAAAAAAATTAATAGACAAAAATATTTTAATTATAGGAAGTCATGATTTATTAATAGATTTACTGGCTGATTTTGTAAAAATATATGATAAAGAAATAAATATTGTTTCTGCCAACGTAGGAAGTCTGGGTGGGATAATATCAATAGCGAAGGGATATGCGCATCTTGCAGGAATGCATTTACTTGATCCAGAAACGGGAAAATATAATATCAGTTATATAAAAGATTATTTAGATAAATTTACACTGGTAAATTTATCATACAGAGAACAGGGATTTATTGTTCAAAAAGATAATCCAAAAAATATTAAGAATTTTGAAGATCTAACAAAAAATGGAATCAGGTATATAAACAGGCAAAAGACAGCCGGCACACGAATTTTGTTGGATTATTATCTGGGAAAAAATAACATCTCTCCAGAAAATATACACGGTTATGCTGACGAAGAATATTCTCATGTAAATCTTGCCTTAAAAATCAAAAAAAATATGGCTGATGTTGGTTTGGGAATTAGAGCTGCAGCTAAAATATATGATCTGGATTTCATTCCTGTGGCTTTAGAAAGATATGATTTATTAATTCACGAATCATTTTTGAATGATGAAAGATATAATCTTATAATGAAAATAATCACTTCAGAAGAATTTAAAAAAGAAGCAGAAAAACTTGGTGGATATATATTGAAAAATACAGGAGAAATATTATAAATACGTTTTTCAAAAAATTAAATTTTAATTGATTAATTATTAATTTTTGTGATAAAATATTATTGGGCAATACCCCTTCCGAGCCTTTATACCTAAAGCATATGCCATGGTAAAAGGCCAATGGGTATAACTGGAAACGGTTATGCCTCCCGTGTTTGGAAAGGAAGGAGAATAAAAAGGAGGGGTAAAATGTCTTTTAATGGCAAAATTTTAAGAGTTAATTTAACAGAAGGAAGTGTGAAAGTTGAGGAGTTGCCTAAAGATGCAGAGTTATATTTAGGTGGAAGAGGTCTTGCAACAAAAATGTTTTATGATGAAGTAGGCCCGGAAATCGATCCTCTTTCACCTGAAAACAAGCTATTTTTTGCTACAGGACCATTAACAGGAACAGCAGCACCTACTGGGGGAAGATACATGGTTGTAACAAAAGGTCCGTTAACAGGGACTATTGCATCAAGCAACTCAGGAGGGTATTTTGGGGCTGAATTAAAGTTTGCAGGTTATGACATGATAATTGTTGAGGGAAAATCTGAGAAGCCCGTTTATTTATCAATTAATAATGAACATGCAGAAATTAAAGATGCAGAACATTTATGGGGAAAGGATGTATTTGAAACTACTGATAAAATGTTGGAAGAATTTGGCGACAAAAAGGCAAGAGTTGCCTGCATTGGACCGGCTGGAGAAAAATTGGTAAAATTTGCTGCAATAATGAATGATAAACATAGAGCAGCCGGAAGAACTGGCGTTGGTGCTGTAATGGGAAGTAAGAATTTAAAAGGTATTGTTGTTAGAGGAAAAAATAGACCATCTGTAAAAGATCCTGCCAGATTTATGGAAGTAGTAAAAGAAAAAGTAAAGAAACTTAAAGAAAATGGTATTACAGGTGAGGGATTACCAAAATTAGGAACTAAAGTTTTGGATAATATAATAAATCAAAACGGACTTTATCCAACAAATAATTTTCAAGATTCTGTATTTGAACTTACAGATGAAATTTCAGGTGAAGCATTAGTTGAAAAAGGCTATTTAATTAAAAATATGCCATGTTTTGGCTGTCCAATAGCCTGTGGAAGAAGAGTTACATTACCTAATGGAATCGAAACTGAAGGCCCCGAATACGAAACAGGTTGGGCCTTTGGTGCGGATTGTGGAGTTTCAGATTTAATTGCTATCGTAGAAGCAAATCATCTATGTAATCAATATGGTTTAGATACAATATCTGCTGGAGCTACAATTGCCTGTGCTATGGAAATGTATGAAAAAGGTATTATTAAAAAAGAAGAGTTGAATAATGGACCAGAATTAAAATTTGGAAGTTCCGAAGCGATAGTATTTTACACAAAACAAATTGGTATGCGTGAAGGTATCGGAGATAAATTGGCTGAAGGATCATATAGATTCGCTGAAAGTTATGGTCATCCAGAATTTTCAATGACAGTTAAAAAACAGGAAATACCTGCATATGATCCAAGAGGGGCTCAAGGACATGGATTAGAATATGCAACAAGTAATAGAGGAGGATGTCATGTAAGAGGATATATGATTTCTCCGGAAATATTGGGAGCACCAGAAAAGTTAGATCCACAAGTGCTCGATGGGAAGGCTGCATGGGTTAAGGCTTTTCAGGATTTAACTGCAGTAATAGATGCTGGAGGGTTATGTTTATTTACATCATTTGCACTTGGAGCAGACGACTACAGAGATTTAATAAATGCTGCTTTAGGCTGGGATTTATCAACGGAAGAATTATTAAAAATAGGTGAAAGAATATGGAATTTAGAAAGAAAATTTAATCTGGAAGCTGGTATAGATCCATCACAAGACACATTACCAAAGAGATTACTTAAAGAACCGGTAAAAGAAGGTCCAAATAAAGGTCAGGTAGTTCATCTAGAACAATTATTGCCAAAATATTATGAAATTAGAGGTTGGAATAAAGAAGGAAAACCAACAGAAGAAAAACTTAAGGAGTTAAAAATAATATGAAAGTAGAAATCAAATTTTTTGCTACTCTGAGATTATATCTCGGAGTAGCTTCTTTGACTTTAAATTTGGATAAACCAATTATAGTAGACGAATTAATAAATATACTTGTTGAAAAATTTAATGATAAAAAGGTTAGAGAATATTTAGTAGAAGGTAAAAAAATAAAAACTGGAACAATGATCTTAATAAATGGGAAAAACATATTGCATATTAACGGATTAAACACAGTAGTAGAAGAAGGTGAGATTTCAATATTTCCTCCAGCAGGTGGGGGATAATATTGTTATGACAATGGTGGCATAATATAGTTATAATTTCAAAATGCAAAAACATAAAAGCAGCTTTATTTTACGCTAAAAAAACTATAAACGTAATTATAAGCTAACCGGGGTTTCCCCAGGTTAGCTATTTTATTATTTATTATGAATATGCTGTTAAGTTGAGTAACCCATGACCGGATAGCGTAAATACTATAACTTTTTTCTAAAGCTTCACTTATAGCTATTCCAAGACTACCTGGATTTTCTTTATCTATATCTAACATTTTTTTACCAAAATTAGTATCTAAACTCTGGCTTGGTGTTACCTTACCTCCAAAAAGATTTATGAGATGTTTTCTCATCTGATATTATCCCTTTTTTTCCACTCTTTTTGGAAGAGAGCCTTAATTATATTTCATTCTAAAAAAATTATATTTAAATAACAAATGTTATTTAATTTTCTCAATACGTTTAGAAATATTTGGTTTTATGAATAATCTTACTAGTTCAGTAATAAAAATAAGTACTACTATAAAATGTTTCCAGATAAGAAAATATGTAATGCTAAAAAAAACAATAAGATAGAAAAAATTTATTATATTACTTTTTTGATTATATTTACTTTTTATCAAAGAAAAAATAATATAAGAAAAAATTAACAATACAGAAGATATCAAATAATTTACTGTATTTTGTCTTATTATAAAATTATCTGATATCTTTGATAATAATAAAAATATATAAGGATATAATCCTAATATTATTGTAATAACTATTTTTTTAGCCATTCTACAACATCAACTCCTATAGCTCCTTGAATTGCTCCTATAGCAATACCGGGTACTATACCAGGTCCCCCACTAGCAGCTGCTCCCCAAAGACCACCAACTATAGCACCGGCTGCTGCGCCATATGCAGTTTCTTTCCATCCTTCAATGCCTTTTTGGTTAAATTCTTCAATTTTTTGAGCACCATATTAAAATTATACTAAATCTTCATTTTAAAATTTTATTCACAAGTATTATATATAAAAAAAAAAGAAAAGTCAATACAAATAAAAAAATTTACAGTATATTTTCAATAATTAAATTGATAATTAATATATCAGGTGATCAAATTTATACTGGAAAATCTTGAAAAACCAGTTATAAGTGAGGATGAAAAAATGAGTGATCTATTAAAAGAAAAAGATTATACCAACTGGTTAAGAGATTTAAAGAAAAAATTAAGGGAAAACCAGCTAAAAGCAGCAGTTAAAGCTAATTCAAAACTGTTTAATTTCTATTGGGAACTCGGAAAAGAAATAGTTGAAAAACAAAAAAGCAAAATGGGGAGATAAATTAATAGATAAGTTAAGCAAAGATTTAATTTCTGAATTTCCTGATGTAAAAGCTTTTTCACGTAGAAATTTAATGTATATTCAAAAGCGGTATTTATTTTATTCTGGAGATAAAAAATTAGTGCAACAAGCTGTTGCACTAATTACAAAAATTCCATGGGAACATAATCTTGCAATAATTTCAAAATATAAAAATCCAAAAGAAGCTCTATTTATATGTAAACAAGGTTATAGAAAACGGATAGTCAAGAAATGTCTTGACTCATCAAATAGAAGCGATTTATATAAAAGATCAGGAAAAGCAATTACAAATTCTGAAATAACCTTACCTTTAATCCAATCTGATCTTGCTAAATAAACGTTAAAAAACCAATATTGTTATGAAACATAAGAATATAGCTATTGAAATTCTTAAAAAATTGATAAATGATGAAATAAAGGTGAAAATTAGAAAAAATCTTGTAAAAAGCAAATCATTAGAGGAAATGCTTAAAAATTCTATAAAAAGGTATCATAATAATATTTTAACAGCGGTAGAGGTAATTGAAGAATTAATTGATATTGTAAACACAGTTATAAACTAACCGGGGCAAAAAAAAGCTCCGGTTAGTTTGTTTTGTAAACGATGAAATAATTATTTTTATTCTTAATTTTACTTAAACAACATACAAAAATTACACGAAAATTAAATTTGTAATGTTTTCGAAACTTTTAATTCCGATGAAAATGGTAGAATTTAAATGGAAATAAAATTAAAATCATTACAAAAAAGAAGGAGAAACAATGAAATTATATATAATCGAATCAAAAAATACAAATGTTTATTATAACTTGGCTATTGAAGAATATTTAATAAACAATACCAACAACAATATTTTTATTTTCTTTTGGAAAAGTAAGAATTCTGTGGTTATAGGAAAACATCAGAATCCTTGGAAAGAAATTAATTTTAATTTTGAATTGGTAAAAAATGGAGAAATCAAAATTGCCAGAAGAATTTCTGGTGGAGGAACAGTTTTTCATGATTTTGGGAATTTAAATTATTCTTTTGTTTCGCCCAAAAATTATTTAAATAGCCAGGAAATATTTGAAATTATAATAGAAACACTTAAAAACATGGATATAGATGTGGAAAAAAATTATAAAAACGACCTGATATATAAAGATTACAAATTTTCAGGTAGTGCTTTTTCAATAAAAAAAGATAAATTTTTGCATCATGGAACATTATTAATTGATTCGAATCTTGAGTTTTTAAATAAGGTCTTGGGAAAAAACGAGAAAATCGAAACGAAAGCTACAGAATCTAAACCTTCTAAGGTAATAAATCTTAAAGAAATTAATTATTGTATAAACGAAGAAATGATAAAAAACAATATTATAAGAGAAACATCAAAATATCTAAGATTAACAACTATTAAAGTTTCTACAAAATATTTTAGAGATGAAAGTTTAATAGAAAAACACAAATCATGGGAATGGGTATATGGAAATACACCTAAATTTATTTTTAAATTTGAAGATAATGAATTTAATGTTGAAAATGGTTATATAACATATATTAATTCAAAAAAATTAAAAAATCCATTGAAGTTTGATTTGATGAATTTTGAAAATTTAAATTACCAAAAAGTTTAGGAGGCGCTTATTATGGATAAAAAAGAAGTTATGAAAAAATTAGGAAAATTTCTTGCTGAAACAAAAACCGGTGTTTTAGGATGGGTTAATAAAGACGGTTATCCAGAGTTGAGATGGATGTCACCATGCTTGATGCCTTATAACACAGACTGTACTTACGCAATCACATTAGAAGATTTTCCAAAAGTAAATGATCTAAAAAATAATGGTAAAGTTCAATGGTTAATTCAAAACAAAAGTCTAACAGAGGTTATAAATATTTATGGAAAAATAAACATCATTGAAGATGCTCTGTTTAAATCAGAAGTTTTAGAAAATTTATCCTCAAATTTAGTAGCTATATGGAAATTAGAAGATGATGCGGAATTTGTTGTATTAGAAACAATAATAGAAGAAATCGTATATTACGACACAATGAAAGGAATAAAGGAAAGAATTAATTTTAGGGAGGAATAATTATGAAAGATTTAAAAAATTACGATACCAAATTACTTAAAGATTTATTATTTAAAATGCTTTTAATAAGAAGATTTGAAGAAAAAGCTGCTCAGGCATATGGATTAAAAAAAATAGGTGGATTTTTACACCTATATATAGGTGAAGAAGCTGTAGCAGTTGGTTCAATTTCAAATTTAGATATGACAAAAGACTATGTTGCCGCAGCATATAGAGATCATGGACATGCATTAGCAACAGGTTTAGATCCAAATTCTTTAATGGCAGAACTATATGGAAAAATAACTGGTTGTTCAAAAGGGAAAGGTGGATCGATGCATTTTTTTGATTATAAAAAACATTTCTTTGGCGGAAATGGAATCGTAGGTGCTCAAATACCTGTAGCTACAGGTATTGGTTTAAAAATAAAATACAATAAGGAAGATGGTGTTGTATTGTGTTACTTTGGTGATGGTGCAATTCACCAGGGAGCTTTCCATGAAAGTTTGAATTTAGCAAAAATATGGAATTTACCTGTTGTGTATATCTGTGAAAATAACCATTACGGAATGGGAACTGATTATAGGAGAGTTTCAGCAATAGATGATTTTTCAATAATGGCCGATTCATATGCAATGAATGGAAAACAAGTAAATGGAATGAATGTTTTAGAAGTTTACGAAGCAACTAAAGAAGCTATTGAAATAGCAAAAAATGGAACTCCAGTTTTACTTGAAGCTAAAACATACAGGTTTAAAGGTCATTCAATGAGTGATCCTGCAAAATATAGAACAAAAGAAGAACTTGAAAAATATAAGCAAAAAGATCCAATAATAAGTTTTAAAGAGTTATTGAAAGAAAATAATATTATTAGTGAAGAAGACTTTCTTGAAATGGACAAACAATGCAAAAAGATTGCAAAAGATGCTGCTAAATTTGCAGAAGAAAGTCCTGAACCGGATTTAGATGAATTATATACGGATATTTACGCTTAAAAGGGAGTGAGAAAGATGCCAATTATTACTATGAGAGAAGCCATTAGGCAAGCTATGGATGAGGAAATGTCAAGGGATGAAAATGTAATTTTAATGGGCGAAGAAGTCGCGCAATATAACGGAGCATATAAAGTTAGTCAAGGACTATATGATAAATATGGTGAGGAAAGAGTTATAGATACCCCTATTACAGAAAGCGGATTTGCTGGTGTCGGAATTGGTGCTGCTATGGCAGGGTTAAGGCCTATTGTTGAATTTATGACATTTAATTTCGCGCTTCAAGCCTTTGACCAGATTGTAAATAATGCTGCAAAAATGCGATATATGTCAGGCGGTCAATTCAAGGTTCCGATAGTCTTCAGAGGACCTAATGGACCTGCAGAATATTTAGCTTCCCAGCATTCGCAGGCTACACAAACTTTTTTTGCACACGTGCCAGGTTTAAAGGTTGTAGCTCCAGCTACACCATATGATGCAAAAGGTCTTTTAAAAACAGCAATAAGAGATGATAATCCAGTTATATTTTTAGAAGGGGAATTAATGTACTCCTGGGAAGGTGAAGTTCCTGAAGAAGAATATACAATAGAATTTGGAAAAGCAGATATAAAACGAGAAGGAAAAGATGTAACTATAATTACCTATTCTAAACCTTTAAAAGTAGTATTAGAAAGCGCAAAAGAACTTGAAAAAGATGGTATTGATGTCGAAGTGCTAGATCTAAGAAGTATAAGACCTCTAGATGAAGAAACATTATTAAATTCTGTAAAGAAAACAAATAGATGCGTAATTGTCGATGAATCGTGGCCATTTGTAAGTGTTGCTTCTCATGTTGGATGGCTAATTTCAAATAAAACATTTGATTACTTAGACGCACCAGTTGAATTGGTGACAAATGAAGATGTACCTATGCCTTATAACCACAAATTAGAATTAGCAGCACAACCATCTGTTGATAAAATAATAAAAGCTGTTAAAAAAGTTTTGTACATTTAGGAGGACGATATTATGGCTGAAAAATTACTAATGATTGCCTTATCTCCCACAATGGAAAAAGGCACTATCGTAAAATGGGTAAAAAAAGAAAATGAATCTTTCACAGAAGGAGATGTTCTCTGTGAAGTTGAAACAGATAAAACAACAATGGAATATGAAGCAACAGAAGAGGGAACATTATTAAAAATACTTGTTCCTGAAGGTGAAAAGGCTGCTGTTGGTGACCCTATAGCAATATTTGGTGAACCTGGAGAAGATATTTCTAGTTTATTAAATGAAAATATTGAAAAAGTGAAAAGTGAAGAGATAAGAAGTGAAACAACAGAAAGAAAAACTGGTGGAGAAATTGAAAATATTAAAGCTAAAGAAGCTGAATTTGAAAGTATTTCAGACAGAATTAAAATATCGCCTTTAGCAAAAAAAATAGCATTAATGAAAAACATTGATATAACAAGAATAAAAGGAACTGGTCCAGGAGGAAGAATAATAAAAAGAGATGTTGAAGGTTATAGCACTGCAACAGTTTCTCAAGCAACAATGCTGCAAGATAAACTTATCTATGTTGAGACAAGTGATGAAGATAGAATAATTCCATTATCAGACAAACGCAGAATTATTGGTGAAAGATTGTCACAATCAAAATACACATCACCACATTTTTACTTAACTGTTAGCGTAAATATGGAAAATATAATGGAAAATAGAAAGACGATAAACAACAAATTGAACGATAAAATATCAATGAATACATTTTTGATAAAAATAATTGCCAATACATTGAGAAAGCACAGAAGAATAAATTCAACTTTGCTAAATGACAAAATAATTGAATTTGGTAGAATTGACATTGCTTTAGCGGTAGCTCAGGAAAATGGATTAATTACACCTATTGTAAGAAATGCTGATAAAAAAGGAATTCTACAGATAGAAAATGAGTTAAGAGAATTAATAGAAAAAGCAAAAAATAATAAATTGGAACCAGAAGAATATACAAATGCAACATTTACAATTAGTAATCTTGGGTCATTTGGAGTAGATGAATTCACAGCGATAATCAATCCACCAGCTTCAGCAATACTTGCTATTGGAATGATAAAAAAGATACCTATTGTCGAAAATGATGAAATAATTATTAAACCAATGATGAAAATGACTTTATCTTCAGACCATAGAGTAATAGATGGCGCAGTTGCTGCTATATTTATGAAAGATTTAAAAGAAACTTTAGAAAATCCAATATTAGCAATACTTTGAGGTGATAATATGAAATATGATTTAATTATTTTAGGTTCAGGTCCAGGTGGTTATGTTGCTGCAATTAGAGCTGCACAACTCGGATTAAAGACTGCAATAATAGAAAAAGATAAAGTTGGTGGTGTTTGTTTAAATATAGGTTGTATACCATCTAAATCTTTAATACATCAAGCTGAAACTTTTTCAAGAATAAAAGAATTAGAATATATGGGAATAAAAGTTAATAAAAGTGAGTTTAACTATAAAAAAATATTTGAAAAATCAAGAAAAGCGGCAGATACGCTTTCAAAAGGTGTTCAGTATTTACTAAAGAAAAACAAAATCGATTTAATTTCAGGCGAAGGTAAGTTATTAAATAAAAATGAAATAATAGTAAATGATAAAGATATATACACATCAAAATTCATTTTACTTGCAACGGGTTCAAAACCCAAATCTATCCCTGGATTTGAAATAGATGAAGTGCAAATATTAAGTTCAAATGGTGCTTTAATGTTAGAGAATTTACCTAAATCAATAGCTATTATAGGCAGTGGAGTAATTGGAATTGAATTTGGTTATATAATGAACTCTTTTGGAGTTGAAGTTCATATAATAGAAATTTTAGACAGAATTTTACCAACTGAAGATTTAGAAATAGCAGAATTCCTTGAAAAAGTATATAAAAAAAGAAATATAAAAATCCACAAATCTACAAAGTCAAGAATAATAGAAAAAACAAAAAACGAAATTACATTAGAATTAGAAAGAAAAGATAGAAAAAATATTATTAATGTTGAAAAAATACTTATAGCCGTTGGCAGAGAACCAAATACCAAAAACATTGGTCTTGAAAAAAATGGTATTGAAACAGAAAAAGGTTTTGTTAAAGTTAGAGAGTATTACAAAACAAATGCAGATAACATTTATGCAATTGGCGATATTGTAAAAACACCACAATTAGCTCATGTTGCTTCAAAAGAGGGTGAAATTGTTGTAGAACATATTGCTGGACATAGTACAGAAAAATTTGTAGATATTCACAAAATCCCATCTGCTATATATTCAGAACCTCAGATAGCAAGTCTTGGTTATACCGAAGAATTGTTAAGAGAAAAAAATATTCAATATAACAAATTTTCTTTCCCATACAGAGGCGTTGGAAAATCTGTTGCAATAGAAAAATCAGAAGGATTTATTAAAATATTAACAGACAAAGAAACTAATGAAATTTTAGGAGCTCATATAATAGGTGCTGAAGCTACAGAATTAATTCATGAAGTATTGTTAGCTAAAAATTCTGAATTGTTACCTGAAGATATATCCAAAATGATACACGCACACCCCACACTCTCCGAAGGTATTATGGAGGCATTTAGAGGAATAGAAGGTTGGGCAATTCACATTTAATCTGCAATTTTAAAATGACGTCCACAATTTTTGTAGACGTCATTTTATTATCAAAACATTTCTTTTGTCAGCTTTCTTTGGAAAGAGACCCTTTTTTGTACATTTTTATTTTCCCTTATTGTTTTAATCTTCGATTCATCCATGTGAAAATATAAATAAATAAACTTATTATTAGGTATAACAAAAACAATTCGTATATTAAATATTTATTTGTTGTAGAATCAATTTTCAAAATGAAATTCAAAAAAATAAATCCCAAAGAAAAGAGAGATATAGCTATTGTACTCTTATATATTGAAATAATAAAATAACTTATTAAAATTAAAAATATTACGTATAATGATAAAATTTTCGTAACTCCAAATATTGTGAATTCAAAAAATAGGCCAGTAACAATTAATACAATTCCTAGTAAAATTCAAGTAAAATTACAATCAATTTTTCTTTTCCTAAATTCAATAAATTTACATAATTATTTTATCACCTGATATATTTTTATGGTTAAGTTTTTGTTTAATGTATTGATGCAATTTTATATTCTTGCTATTATTTGATGTTAATGATTAATTGGTTTTATAGTTTTTTATAATAAAATAATCTCTTTTGAGGTTATTTTATTAATTCCCATAACCTTTCTTCATTTTCTTTTGTTGTTTTTTTGAGTATTTCCTCTGTTTTTCTGTTTTTTCTATTTCACTTACGTCATGACTGGCTAATATTATCGTTTTCCCTTTTTGCGATAATTCTTCCATTATTTCATATATTTTTATTAAGGTTTAGTCTATTTTTCATCCAAATTAAGAATTAAATCCACATTTTTTACTTATATTAAAAGCCCTGAAAACCTTTTTTACGCGATTTTTTTTCTAAAATTTTGAATGTAATAATTCCGCTTATTAAATATACTATCGATATTATAGTCAATATTATATATTCTGAATTAATCTCTAAATTTGTATTTGTATTCATTAATAAATGTCTCATTAAGTCTAATCCCCAACTAAATGGGAAAAGATAAGAAAAAATTTTTAAAAAATTTGGTAAAACAGTTAT